>NZ_NEIU01000021.1:0-99543 GCF_002113595.1 Pseudomonas sp. B3(2017) | reverse complement strand
GTCAGTCTGACTCCACAAGCACCCACACGAATTGCTTGATTCAGTTGTTAAAGAGCGGTTGGTCAAGCCTTTCGTCTCGACCGAGGCGCGCATTCTACATGCTTCACCTCTTTTTGCAACACCCTTAAAAGCTTTAATTTCATCAACAAAATCAACTGCTTAACTAAGATCAGCTTCGAGCTGCTCGTTAGCGGGAGGCGAATAGTACAGCATTGAAATTGGCCGTCAACCCCCGTTTAGAAATTCTTTTCCCTTTTACACAGCCTGTGTCGACAGTCGCCTATAGCAGCAGGTATTTTCGAGCCCCTCTCGGGCACCAAAAGTAGAAAAGGTCTTGTTTTGCAGGACCTTTTCTACTTTTGGCGGCCGCCCCCCTCCCCCGCGGCACGCGGCGTAAGGATCCTCACCATGGAAACGTCACTGGAAACCGTCGCCCTGTTCTCCCTCAAGCTGGCCTATGAGGAAGAAGGCCTGAGCCCGATCCTGCGGGACGATCTGGTGATGGGCGATTACCAGAGGGACGTATTCGAACTGCTGGTGCGCCGCAATGACGTGGACGCCATCCGAGTGAAGCTGCACGAGTGCCTGGACCTGGCGCTGGACGCCCTGGGCGGTGCGGAGAAGCCGTTGGGGCGCGAACTGCACAGGCTGTCGGCGGGCATCGGCCGAGCCGATTCGCTTGAGCAGTTGCACGCGCCCGTGCTGGCGATCAAGGGCTATCTGAAAGACGTGCTCTGACGCCTGCCTCTTCGGTGAATGTCTGCGTGGCGAGACTCTGTCGTTCTGATATCTTGCCACCCATCTTCAGCACCCTGCCCGGCAGACACCGATGCGGGGCGATAGGCAATTCAAGGAAAGGATCGAATGGAGTTTCTGCGTTTACTCGTGTTTTTGGCGGCCTGGGGTTTCATGTGGCGCTGGGTGGTGAAGAACCGCGGCGGCTGGAACCTGTTCTACAGCAACCTGGTGGGTGCGGCGGGCGGTTTCATCGTGGGCCTGGTGATGCTGTCGATCACCTTTTCGCTGTTCCCGTCGCCGCACCGCGCCGAAAGGGCAGCACCGGAGGAAGTGGTGGAGCAAGAGGCCGAGTCGGTCTCCGATGTCGCGCTGCTCCCGGAGGCCGACGACCTTCCGGCCTATGTCGCCGGCGAACCGCAGAACGAGCCTTCGCCGCCCGAGTCCGCGCTCCTGCCCAATTTCAGTAAACGTCTGACGGCAGCGGTGTCCGAGAAGAAGGTGCAGGACACCGCCGGCAAGGAATTCGCCGCGCTGCGCAAACGGATCGGCAAAGACCCGAACGCCGACAAGTCCCTGCTGGCCTCGGTGATGTGCGCGCCCTTCATCATGAACGCCATGCGCTTTCCTGCCTCGGCGGTGATCGCCAATCCGTCCTCGACCCAGAGCACGCGGTACAAGGATCAGACCTACACCATCAGCAATACCGTCACCGCCCGTAACATGCTCGGCGACGATGTCAGCTACCGCTATGACTGCTCGCTGCAGCAAGTGGCCGGCAAAGAGTCCGGGTACGCCGATTGGCGCCTGCTGAACCTGAAGCTGCAGAAGGTCAAATCTTAAGCCTGGTTTAAGGGTGTCGGGCGCCGGCTGCGCTATGATCGCCGGCCTGTGCGCCCAGAGCCCGATCCACGATGCCCCTCGATGAGTTGACCCCGCTGCCCCCTGTGTTGGCCGGCCCGCTGCTGCGGCGGCTGGAGCCCTCTCGGCTGGTGATGTGGCTGGTGGGCACCCGGCCGCTGTCGCTGACCTTGCACCTTGATGGCGTGGGCGACATCCCGCTCGACGGGACGGCGTGCACCGTCGTGCCCGTCGGCGCCCGGGCGTTTATCCACCTGATCGACGTCGCCCTGCAGGCCCCGCTGCCCTGCGACACCCGCATCGCTTATGACCTGCTGATCGATGGCCTGCAGCCGATCGCCGAGTGGGCCCCTCACCTGCTCTACGGCAACGCCGATTCGCCGGACTTCGTCCTGCGCTCGCGCATCGACCAGTTGCTCCACGGCTCCTGCCGCAAGCCGCACCACAAGGCCGCCGACGGCCTGCTATGCGTCGACCGACTGCTGGCGGCCGAAACCGACCCTGCGCAACGCCCGGCCCTGCTAATGATGACCGGCGACCAGATCTACGCCGATGACGTCGCCGGGCCGATGCTGCGCGCGATCCATGCCTTGATCGAACGCCTGGGCCTGTTCGGCGAGCACCTCGAAGGCGCCGTGGTCAGCGACAGCGCCCGGCTCTACGAACATCCGGCCAGCTACTACCACCGCGCGGACCTGCTGCCGGCGCTCGAGAGCAACGAGACATTGCGCGAGCGCTTCTTCGGCGGGGCGCGCAAGCCGATCTTCACCAGCAGCAACGCCGACAACCATCTGGTGACGTTCGCCGAAGTCATGGCGATGTACCTGCTGGTGTGGTCGCCGGTGCCGTGGACGCTGATCGATCCGCAGCCGCCGGCACTGACGCCGGACCGGCTCAAGCGCTACGCCCTCGAACAGGTGCGCATCGACGGCTTCAAGGCCGGCCTGGGCAACGTGGCGCGGGCGCTGGCGCACTTGCCGAGCCTGATGATCTTCGACGACCACGACATCACCGACGACTGGAACCTGTCTGCGCAATGGGAGGAAACGGCCTACGGCCATCCGTTCTCCAAGCGCATCATCGGCAATGCGCTGATCGCCTACCTGCTGTGCCAGGGCTGGGGCAACAATCCGGACGCCTTCAAGGATCCGCTGGAGAAGGCCCGCCGCCTGGGCACCGACGGCGAGGGCCGTCACCTCGACAGCCCGGCGCAGGATGCGCTGATCGACGACCTGCTGCGTTTCCAGCGCTGGCACTACGTGCTGCCGAGCACCCCGGCGCTGGTGGTGCTCGACACCCGCACCCGCCGCTGGCGCAGCGAACGCTCGCTCAAGCAACCCTCGGGCCTGCTGGACTGGGAAGCCCTGTGCGAGCTGCAGCAGGAACTGCTCGATCACCCGTCGGCGATCATCGTGTCACCGGCGCCGGTGTTCGGCGTGAAACTGATCGAGACCGTGCAGCGGGTGTTCAGCTGGTGCGGCTACCCCTTGCTGGTGGACGCGGAAAACTGGATGGCCCATCGCGGTGCGGCCCAGGTGATCCTGAACATTTTCCGACACTCGCGCACGCCCGGCAGTTACGTGGTGCTGTCCGGCGATGTGCATTATTCCTTCGTCTACGAAGTGCTCATCCGACACCGCAAGGCCGGCCCGCGGATCTGGCAGATCACCAGCAGCGGCATCAAGAACGAATTCCCGCCCGCCCTGCTGGAATGGTTCGACCGCCTCAACCGCTGGCTCTACTCGCCGCGCTCGCCGCTGAACTGGCTGACCAAGCGCCGCCGCATGCGCATCGTGCCCTACGTCCCCGAACACGCCGAAGCGGGCGAGCGCCTGTGGAACTCGGCGGGGATCGGCCAGGTGTTCTTCAACGAGGCAGGACAGCCACAGGACATCATCCAGCACAACGCCAACGGCGCAGCCAAGACTCGGATGCTGGCGCCCGACCTGTCGGACTATCCTGATTAGAACCACGGCACCGCAGACGCTCACTGCAGGAGCCAGCCTGCTGGCGATGGCGCCAGCACGGACGCCGCAGGGCCGAAGCATGCCCATGAACCTCACACGCACCCTCATCATCGGCAACTCGGGCGCCGGCAAGAGCTGGCTGGCCCGACGCCTGGCCGCGCACCTGGACGCGCCGTGGATCGAGCTCGACCTTATCCACTGGCTGTCCGACGAACACAGCATCCCCCGCCCCCGCGGCGAAGCGATGGGCATGGCCCGACTCGCCGCCAGCCAGGAACGCTGGGTGATCGAAGGCGTGTACGAGGTGTTCGTCAGTGAATTGCTCGACCGCGCGACGGCGCTGATCTGGCTGCGCACCGCCGACGCGGAATGCGTGGCCAACATCCGCCAACGGGAACGCGGCTCGCCCCCGGACGATCCGCGCCTGGCCGCGATGTTGGCGTGGGCCGTCGGCTACCGAGACCGGGAAGGCACGGACGGATGGGCCGCGCACCGGCAGTTGTTTGAGGGGTTTGCGGGGGAGAAGGTGGTGCTCTGGGGGCGCGGTGAAATCATCCGGTTTGCGGGCAGTGCATGACACACTGCCCGCCCCAGCTTCACATCGAGGCGATCACCCGCCCCACCCCTCTGACAATCATCCCCACCTCCCGCTCATCGAGCGTCAGCGGCGGCAGCAGCCGGATGGTCTTGCCGCGGGTGACGTTGATCAGCAATCCGTGATCCCGTGCCGCAATCAGCGTCAGGTCGCGGATCGGCTGCTTGAGTTCGATGCCGATCATCAGCCCCTGCCCGCGTATCGCCAGCACGTTGGGGTTGTCCGCCAGCTCTGAGCGCAGCCGGGTCAACAGGCGTTCGCCCTGTACCCTGGCGTTTTCCAGCAGCCCTTGTTCTTCGATGATGTCGAGCACCGTGCAGGCGACCCGGCACGCCAGCGGGTTGCCGCCGAAGGTGCTGCCGTGGCTGCCCGGGGTGAACAGGTCGGCCGCCCGCCCCCGCGCCAGACAGGCGCCGATGGGCACGCCGTTGCCCAGGCCTTTGGCCAGCGTCATGACATCCGGAACGATGCCTTCGTGCTGGAACGCGAACCAGCGGCCGGTGCGGCCGATGCCGGTCTGGATCTCGTCGAGCATCAACAGCCAGGCATGACGGTCGCACTGCTCGCGCAGGGCCTTGAGATAACCGGGCGGCGCGGTCTGCACACCGCTTTCGCCCTGGATCGGCTCCATCAGGACAGCCACGATCCGTGCGCCGTGCTGGCGTTGCACCTGATCCAACGCAGCCAGGTCGCCGAACGGCACCTTGATGAAATCCCCCGGCAGGTCATTGAAACCGAGGCGCACCGCCGGACCGTCGCTGGCCGACAAGGTGCCCAGCGTGCGGCCGTGGAAAGCGTTGGCCATTACCACCACCAACGGCTGCTCGATGCCTTTGCGCCAGCCGTAGAGCCGCGCCAGCTTCAGCGCGGTTTCGTTGGCCTCGGCCCCGGAATTGTTGAAGAACGCTCGCTCCATGCCGGACAGTTGCGTCAGTTTCTGCGCCAGCCGTTGCTGCCAGTCGATGCTGTACAGGTTGGAGGTGTGCAGCAGCAATCCGGCCTGTTCGCTGATCGCCGAAACGATGCGCGGGTGCGAGTGGCCGACGTTGGTCACCGCCACACCGGCCACCGCGTCCAGGTATTCGCGACCGGCCTGATCCCACAGTCGTGTGCCCAGTCCCTTGATGAAACTTAGGGCCAGCGGTTGGTAGGTGTTCATCAGGGCGGCGGTCATGACTTCAAACTCCAGTGAAGGTCGGTGTGTTTGCAGTATGGTTAGCCACCAGAGCTGGATAAACTCGGCAACACTTCAATCATTTAGAAGCAGGGCTTGATAATGGATCTGTTCCAGTCGATGAGCGTCTACGTCAAAGTCGTGGAAGCCGGCAGCATGACCGCGGCAGCCCTGCAATGCGAAATGTCCACGACCATGGTCGGCAATCACCTGCGGGCGTTGGAGCAGCGGCTCGGCGTGCAACTGCTGCAACGCACCACCCGCCGCCAGCGGCTGACCGAGTTCGGCTCGCTCTACTACCAGCGGTGCCTTGAGGTGCTGGGGCTCGTCAAGGACTCCGAACGCCTCGCCGAACAGACGGTGGACGAGCCGTGCGGACTCTTGCGCATCACCGCACCGCTGACCTTCGGCGTCGAGCGCCTGGCCCCGGCATTGAGCGAGTTTTCCCTGCAGTGCCCGCAGGTCAAACTGGATGTGGTGCTGACCAACCGCCGTCCGGACCTGCTGGAAAGCGGCCTCGATGTGGCGTTCCGGCTTGGCCATTTCGAGCAATCGAACCTGATCGCCCGGCCACTGATCGATTACACCCTGACCGTGTGCGCCTCCCCCGAGTACGTGGCCCGGCGCGGCATGCCGCATACGCCCGAAGACCTGCAGCAGCACGATTGCCTGTCGTTCGCCTACCCTGCCGGCGATGACTGGCAATCGGTGGAGAAGCGCTGGCGCCTGAGCGGGCCGGACGGAGAAATCATGATCGACGTCAGCGGCCCGATGCTGATGAACACCTCTGCCGGGCTGCATCAGGCGGCCCGCACCGGCATGGGCATCGTGATGCTGCCCGATGCCCTGGTCGAGCAGGACTTGCGGGACGGCAAACTGATCACGGTGATCCCCGATTACCAACCGCCTAGCCGCCCGTTGCACCTGCTGTATGCGCCGGATCGCTACCGGCTGCCGAAGCTGCGGCGCTTCGTCGAGTTTGCGATGCAGACGTGGGGCAAGCGCTGACCGGCGACCTGTAATCACGACCCGCCTTTGACCAGCACCGGTTTCTCCTGATAGCGCTGGGCGAACAACTGCTTCAACTGCGCCACCTTCGGCAGGTCGTTGATCACGATGTAGGGATAGCTCGGGTGTTCCGTCAGGAAGTCCTGGTGATAGTCCTCCGCCGGGTAGAAGCCGTTGTAGGTTTCCAGCCGGGTCACGATCGGTTTGCCGAAGGCATGCGTCCCATCGAGCTGGGCGATGTAGGCCTGGGCCACCCGTTGCTGTTCGGCATTGAGCGGAAACAGCGCAGAGCGGTATTGCGTGCCGCTGTCCGGCCCCTGCCGGTTGAGCTCGGTGGGGTTGTGGGCCACCGAGAAGTAGATCTGCAACAGGCTGCCGTAGCTGACCTGCGTGGGGTCGAAGGTGACCTGCACCGATTCCGCATGGCCGGTATCGCCCTCGCTGACCCGCTCGTACTCTGCCGTGTCCGCCGCGCCGCCGGCATAGCCGGACACGGCGTTCCTCACCCCTTTGACGTGCTGGAAAACGCCCTGGACGCCCCAGAAGCAGCCGCCGGCGAACACCGCCGTCTCGCTGTGGGCCTGGGTGTTCTCATCGAGGGCCGGCGGCGGAATGACCACCCCTTGCTCGGCACCGAAGGAGAATGCCGAGCACTGCCCCACCACCGCGGCTGTCGCGACGCCGAGCAACAGCCGGCGCCAGATCGTTTGGGTTTTCATGTTGCGGACTCCTGATCAACCGAAGGTAAAGGCGTAGGCCGACACGCCCGGATCGAGGAACTCGATGCTGAAGGTGCGGTCCTTCACGCCATCGGCCTGGCGCACCAACTGATAGAGGCGCTGCTCGGTCACCTGGCCGGTTCCGTCCGGGGCGACATCGACACCGTGGGCATCGCCCGGCGCCTGGCCATCGAGGGTCACCTTGAAGCGCACGGGTTTGCCGTCCTTGCCCGGGCCCAGCACCAGGTGCAGGTCGCGGGCGTGGAAGCGATAGACGATGCGGCCGGCCGGTGCGTCGGCGGTGGCGCGCTCGGCGCCGACCGCCCATTGCCCGCCGAGGCTCCAGTCGTTCAAGGCCAGGGTGGCCGGGGTGTTGTAAGCCGCTACCTTGTCGGGCACGAGGCTGGTTTCCGGTACGAAATGTTCCGCGCGCTGGTAGCCGATGTAGGTTTCCGGCGACAGCACCTGATTCATGTCCGCCGCCAATTGCACGCCCTGGGCATCGGCATCGATCAAGCCGTCGGCCACGGTCTTCGAACCGGCTTCGCGCAGCAATTGCTGAATGACCTTTTCCGACTCGGCGTAGTCCCCTTCGCCGAAATGGTGGTAACGGATTCGCCCCTGGGCGTCGGCAAAGTAGTGCGCCGGCCAGTATTCGTTGTTGAAGGCCCGCCAGATCCGGTAGTCGTTGTCGATGGCCACCGGGTATTGGATGCCCAGCGCCTTCATGGCCTTGGTGACGTTGCCCACGTCGCGCTCGAAGGCGAACTCCGGCGCATGCACGCCGATCACCACCAACCCCTGGTCGCGGTACTTCTCGGCCCATGCTTTTACGTAAGGCAGGGTGCGCAGGCAGTTGATGCAGGAGTAGGTCCAGAAATCCACCAGCACCACCTTGCCCTTCAAGGCCTGGGCATCCAGCGGCGGCGAGTTTAGCCATTGCACCGCACCGTCCAGCGCCGGCAACTGCCCCTCCACCGGCAAGGTGCCCGGTGCCTTCGCCGCCATTTTCATTGCGCCGCCGGCCGCCATCATGGCGCCGCTTCCTGGGATGTCCGACGCCGGAACCTGCGCGGTCATCGTGCCGTTCGCACTGGCGGAGCGTCCGGACAGCTTGCCGACCAACGCCTGTTCCAGGCCGCCCGTGGAGGCGGTGGACACCCGCGCCAGAATCCCGGTGTCGAGGCCCAACGCGATGGCGGCCACCCCGGCCAGCATCGCGGCCCCCAGCCCGCGCCGAATCCACTCGCCGGTGCCGATCGAGCGCTTCATCAGCGCAAAGACCTTACCGCCCAGCAGCAGGGCCGCGGCCAGCGAAGTGGCGGCACCGGCGGCGTAGGCCAGCAGCAACAGCGTGGTGGCGATGCTTGCGCCTTGCAGCGCGGCGCCGGTCAGGATCAGCCCCAGGATCGGCCCGGCGCAAGGCGCCCAGAGCAACCCGGTGGCGACGCCGATCAGAAACGAAGCGCCGGGACGCGGCCGGCTGTCCTGCCCGGCGGCTTCCGACAGGCGACTGCCGGCCGACACCAGCGGCCGGGTCAGGCGTTCGGCCAGACGCGGCAGCAGCAGCGTCAGCCCGAACAGTGCAACGAACAGCAACGCGAGCCAGCGCCCGTACTGATTGACTTGCACCACCCAACCGCCGCCCACCGCCGCCAGCGTGGCGACCAGGGCGAAGGTCAGCGCCATCCCCGCCAACAGCGGCAAGCCACTTCTGAAAAACGGCTGCCCGGTGCGAGCGAAGACAAAGGGCAGAACCGGCAGGATGCAGGGGCTGACGATCGTCAGCACGCCGCCCAGATATGCGAGAACCAAGAGCCACATGGCATCGTCCTGTAGTCAGTGAAAAACGCGGGCGGGGCACGGTTCATGCCGCCGCGGGGTTGAAGGTCATGGCCACGCCGTTCATGCAGTAGCGCAGGCCGGTGGGTTTCGGCCCGTCGTCGAAGACGTGCCCCAGGTGCCCGCCGCACCGCCGGCAGTGGACTTCCTCGCGGCTCATGCCGAAGGAACGGTCCTGGCGCGTGGCCACGGCGTGCTCCAGCGGCGCCCAGAAACTCGGCCAACCGGTGCGGCTGTCGAACTTGGTCGCGGACGAGAACAGCGCCAGCGCGCAACCGGCGCAGGCGAACGTGCCGGAGCGGTGCTCATCGCTCAGCGGGCTGGTGTAGGCCCGTTCCGTGCCTTCGCGGCGCAGCACGTCGTATTGCTCGGGGCTGAGCAGCGCGCGCCATTCGCTGTCGCTGTGGACAACGTCGAACGCTTCGTCGGCCCGGGCTTCGCCGATCGGCGCGGCGCCGGTCGACAATTTTGGCAATACACCCGCCAACAGGGCCGCAACCCCCAGCCCGCCGCCCGCTGCCAGTATCTGTCGCCGTGAAAGCATGGCTGTCTCCGTCGATTCCAAGTGCTTGATGACGAACACAGCCTAGGCTTGGGTTGATCGCCGAATCCTCACGGAAAGTTAAACGATTGGTGATAACTCGCCCGGAGGAAAACCCGCACAATGCGCCTATCGCGCCGAAGGAATGAGCTTCATGGAACAGACCAAACGCGTCCTGGTGGTCGAGGACGACCTGCACATCGCCGACCTCATCTGCCTGCACCTGCGGGACGAGCAATTCGAGGTGGTGCACAGCGCCGACGGCGCCGAAGGCATGCGCCTGCTGCAGCGTGAACAGTGGGACGCCCTCATCCTCGACCTGATGCTGCCCGGCGTCGACGGCCTGGAAATCTGCCGCCGCGCCCGGGCCATGGCGCGCTATACGCCGATCATCATCACCAGCGCCCGCTCCAGCGAAGTGCACCGCATCCTCGGCCTGGAGCTGGGGGCCGACGATTACCTCGCCAAACCGTTCTCGATGCTGGAGCTGGTGGCCCGGGTCAAGGCCCTGCTGCGCCGGGTCGACGCCATGGCGCGCAACCTGAAGATGGACGCCGGGCGCCTGATGCTCGACGGCCTGGAGATCGACCCGATCACCCGCGAGGTGCTGCTCAACGGCCAGCGGCTGGATCTGCCGCCGCGGGAGTTCGACCTGCTGTACTTCTTCGCCCGCCAGCCGGGCAAGGTGTTCTCGCGCATGGATCTGCTCAACGCCGTCTGGGGCTACAGCCATGAAGGCTATGAGCACACGGTCAACACCCACATCAACCGGTTGCGGTCGAAGATCGAGACCGATCCCGCCGCCCCCCGTCGCATCCTTACGGTGTGGGGACGCGGCTACAAGTTCAGCGCCAGCGCGGACCTGCCATGAGACTGACCCTCACGCAGCGCCTGTCGCTGGTGTTCGCCGCCCTGCTGCTGGTGTGCTGCGGCACTTCGGCCTGGCTGCAGGTGCGCTCCAGCCAGATGCACGAACTGGAAGTGGTACAGGGGCTGTCCCGCGACCTGGCCCGGCACATCGCCCGCGACACCGTGCTGATGGACAGCCACGGCCTGATGCCCGGCGCCGTGCGCGAGCTGTTCAGCCAGCTGATGCTGGTCAACCCCAGCGTCGAGGTGTACCTGCTCGACAACGCCGGCCGGATCGTCGGCAACGCTGCCCCCGAAGGCCGGCTGCGCAGGCAGACGGTCGACCTCGCCCCGGTTCGGCGGCTGCTCGACGACCAGCCGCTGCCGATCCTCGGCGACGACCCGCGCAGCGTCGACGGCCGCAAGGTGTTCAGCGCCGCGCCGCTGCAGGTCGACGGCAAGCCGTCCGGCTATCTCTACGTGGTGCTGCTCAGCGAGGCGCACGACCGCTACGCCGAACGCGGCGCCACCAGCGCCGCCCTGAACACCGCCCTGCTGTCCATCGGGCTGGTGGCGCTGCTGTGCCTGGTCGCCGGTCTCGTGGCGTTCAACCTGATCACCCGTCCGTTGCGGCGGCTGACCGACACCGTCAGCCGCTTCGACATCGACGGTGCGCCGCGCACAGCGTCGCAAGACAACGGCCCGCCGGTTGTGGACAAGTCCGCCGGACACGACGAGATCGCCGTGCTCGACAACGCCTTCCGGCAGATGCAGGCCCGGCTCGGCGAACAGTGGCGTTCATTGACCCGCCAGGATCAGGAGCGCCGCGAGCTGGTGGCGAACATCTCCCATGACCTGCGCACGCCGCTGGCTTCCCTGCACGGCTACCTGGAAACCCTGTCGCTCAAGGACGCCACGCTATCGGCGCAGGAACGCCGCCGCTACCTGGGCATCGCCCTCGACCAGAGCCGCAAGGTCGGCGGCCTCGCGCAATCGCTGCTGGAACTGGTGCGCCTGGAGCACGGCTTCGTGCAACCGGTGCTGGAACGCTTTTCGCTGACCGACCTGGTGCAGGATGTGTTCCAGAAGTTCGAGCTGGGCGCAGAGGCCCGCCAGGTCAGCCTCAAGGCCGACTTCACCGCCGGCTTGCCGGCGGTCTGCGCAGACCTCGGCCTCATCGAGCGGGTGCTGACCAACCTGGTGGACAATGCCTTGCGCCACACCCCGCCGGGCGGGGACATCGAGCTTGCGCTCACGCCGCAGGGTGCGCAGGTCGAGGTCACGGTCAGCGACACCGGCCCCGGCATTGCGCCGGAACTGCGCGAAGGCCTGTTCCTGCGCCCGTTCAACATCGGCGGCGCACGCCGGGACGGGGGGCTGGGCCTGCGCATCGTGCATCGCATCCTGCAGTTGCACGGCAGCGAGATCCGCCTGCTCGATGCGCCGGGGCGCGGGGCGACGTTCCGCTTTGCCCTGCAGGTCAATCCGCAGAGCGCCGAGCAATCGATGCTGCGTTCGGTGACACAGCACGCAGCGGGCAAATAATCGGCGCCGTCGGCGCCCTGCTCCGTGACAACCCGGCGCCGCTCCCCTAAATTAGGCGCCCGGAAAAAGACCCCGTGCTTTCTCGCCTCCACCCAGTCAAAGAAGTAGTGAAATTTCAATGTCCGATTTCAACACCGCTGAATCCGTAGTCACTCTGTCGTCCAAAGCGGAATACGAAAACTCCATCAATCTTTCACAACACCTTCCGCAGGCCAAGACCATCAGCGAAATGGTGCTGGACGCGTTCCAGTCCACCCGCGAAAGCGAGCAGATCCGTGAGCTGCGCGCGGCTATCCGTCAGGCCCACGACCGCTTCGATGACGACCAGGCCTATGAACTGATGGGCCAGCTCAAGCGCCTGAAGGACGCCGAAGCCGCCGACACCGCCGCCCTCGAAGACTTGAGCAGCAAGTTCCCGATCAGCCGTATCCTGTCCAGCTTCAAGGACGATCCGGCGTTCCAGGAAATCGTCTACGGCCTGGCCCTCAAGGTCCTGAACCAGACCCACCAGGCCATCAGCAATCCGAGCGGCGGCAAGGGCAAGGCCGCACGGGCCAAGAAAGACGCCGAAGTGTTCAGCATCAGCAAGGACGGCGTCAGCGTGACCCTGCCGATGCGCACCCCGCGCTCGCGCCTGAGCATGGACCGCGAGGCGCTGGAGTTCCTCGGCTTCACCTTCACCGGCGAAGGCGACGAGGCCGAGCTGGAGAGCGAGACCTTCATCGACAACGCCGGCACCGAGCAGGCGGTCAACCGCAAGAACATCATCACCGCCCTGCAGCAGCAGACCGCGTTCGACGGCTACAGCATCGCCGCGCAGTAAACCGCTCTGACGAAAAAGCCCCGCTCTGGAATCCAGGCGGGGCTTTTTGCTGTGCGGCGGTCAGGCCGACGGATGCAGCGCCGCGATCATGTCCACTTCGATGGCCGCGTTCTTGGGCAACTGATACACGCCGACTGTGGTGCGGGTGTGCCGGCCGACATCGCCGAACACGTGGCTGAACACATCCGATGCGCCGTTGGCCACTTCGCTCAGGTCGACGAAGTCCGCCGTGGACTTCACGTAGACCGTGACCCGCAGCAGCGCCTTGACCTTGTCCAGCGAGCCGACGGCATCGACGATCAACGCCAGCGCGCGCATCGCGCTGATGCTGGCGGCGGCCTGCGCATCCTTGAGCGTCAGCTCCAGGCCGACCCGGCCCGGGTACTGGATCTGGCCGTGGGTGCGCGGCACCAGCCCGCTGATGTACAGCTCGTCGTGATGGCGGATCAGCGGCGCATAGTTGCCGCCGCTGGAGTTCTCGCCATAGATGTCGAAGTTCAGTTCTTTCGCCAGTGCAATGAAACGTTCGTCGCAGGTCAGCCTTTCCGTCATTTCGCCCAGCCTCTGAATCGATGCATGAAGGACCGCAGGTTTGGATCCAAATCTAGGCCTTTTGCCATTACCGCGCAACCGGCCATTCCCCTCCCCCGGCACCGAAACGCAGGCAAGAAAAAACCCCGTCCATCTTCCGATGGCGGGGTTTTTCTTGAAGCCTGCGAACCTTACTGCGCGTACGTCATCAGCACGTCGCCCGGCACCTTGAAGTCCACCGACATCATCACGCTCAGCGCGGTGATGGTGAAGATCGAGAACACGAACAGCTTGCGTGCCCAGACGGTGTCGTCCACGGCCTTGTTGCCGGTCCAGGCCATGTACAGCCAGTACATGCCCATGGCCGCAGCGACGGCGAAGTAGCTCATGCCGGCGTAGCCGCTCAGGGTCAGCATCAGGGTCGCCGCCAGGAACGCCAGGATGTAGATCAGGATGTGCTTCTTGGCCGTCTCGATCCCGCGCTTCACCGGCAGCACCGGAATCGATGCGGCCTGGTAATCCTTGAAGCGGAAGATCGCGATGGCGTAGGAATGCGGCATCTGCCACAGGCTGAACATCACCAGCAGGGTCAGCGCAGCCATGTCGAAGCTGTTGCTCACGGCCACGTAACCGATCACCGGCGGCATGGCGCCCGACAGACTGCCCACCAGCGTGCCGTGAACCGACTTGCGCTTGAGGTACAGGCTGTAGAAGCCGACGTAGATGATGAAGCCGATCACGGCGAACAGGGCAGCCAACGGGTTGGCCACCTTGTACAGCAACGCAACGCCGGCGACACCCAGGACGGTCGCATAGGCCAGGGCCAGTTTCAGGGACACGAGCCCCTGAACCAGCACCCGGTTCTTGGTGCGCTCCATCTTCAGGTCGATGTCGCGGTCGATGCAGTTGTTGAACACGCAACCGGAGGCCACGACCAGGGAGGTGCCGATCATGGCCGCCAGGAACACGGCCAGATCGACATGCCCTTTGGAGGCCAGGAAGAACCCGCCTGCCACCGAAAGCACGTTACCGAAAATGATCCCCGGTTTGGTGATTTGGATAAAGTGCTTGAGCGACATCGGGTCTACCTCACTTCGCCATCATGAACGTGTGGATGCTGAACATGATCCACAGCGACAAGCCGACCAGCAGCAGAATCACGATGGCCGTGAAGACGAACGCAATCACGTTGTTGCGCTGCGCCGCGGAACGGTCCAGGTGCAGGAAGTAATACAGGTGAACGATCACCTGGATCACCGCGAACAGCAGGACGATCGCCAGCGTCGTCGCCTTCGGCAGGCTTGGGTACATCACCAGGCCGAACGGGATGACGGTCAGGATCACCGACAGGATGAAGCCGATGGCGTAAGACTTTACGCTGCCGTGGCCAGCATCGTGGCTGTCATGGGAGTGTGCATTAGCCATTACAGGGTCCCCATCAGGTAGACGACGGTGAAGACGCAGATCCAGACCACGTCCAGGAAGTGCCAGAACAGGCTCAGGCAGCTCAGGCGGGTCTTGTTGGTCGACGTCAGGCCATGTTTGTTGACCTGGTACATCATCACCGCCATCCAGATCAGACCGGCGGAAACGTGCAGGCCGTGGGTGCCGACCAGGGTGAAGAACCCGGACAGGAAGCCCGAACGGTTAGGGCCGAAGCCTTCGGAGATCAGCAGGTGGAACTCGTTGATCTCCATGGCGATGAAGCCCGCGCCCAGCAGGAAGGTCATGAACAGCCAACCCAGCACCTGCTGCTTCTTGCCCTTGTACAACGCCAGCATGGCGAAGCCGTAGGTGATCGAACTGAACAGCAGCAGAGCGGTTTCGCCCAGCACGTAAGGCAGTTCGAAGATGTCGTGGCCCGACGGTCCGCCGGCCACGTTGTTCACCAGTACCGCGTACACCGCGAAGATCGACGCAAACAGGATGCAGTCGGTCATCAGGTAGAGCCAGAAACCGTAGACGGTCATCTCGCCCGAGTCGTGGTGATGGTCATCGTGCCCATGGTCATGACCATGGGCGTGTCCAACATTGGTCACTAAGTTCGACATTGTTTAAGCCTGTTCCAACTTGGTTTCAACACGGGTGGCGGACGCCGGGATCTTGCCGGCCGCGACCAGACGCTTGTGCTGCTCGGCTTCGATGCGCTCGATCACGTCGACCGGCACCATGTAGCCCTGATCGTCACGCGCAGCGTGGATCACGAAGTAGATCACGGTGCCTGCCAGGCTCGCGATCGCCAGCCACCAGATGTGCCAGATCATCGCGAAACCGAACACGGTCAGCAGAGCGCCCATCACCACACCGGTGGCGGTGTTGTTCGGCATGTGGATCGGCTCGTACTTGGCCGGCTTCTGGTACGCGGTACCGTTTTCCTTGGCTTCGGTGAACGGGTCGATGCAGTCGGCCTTCGGCAGGACGGCGAAGTTGTAGAACGGTGGCGGCGACGAGGTCGACCATTCCAGGGTATGGGCATTCCACGGGTCGCCGTGTTCGCACTTGTTCTCTGGCTTGTTGCGGTCACGCACCGACACGTACAGCTGGATCAGCTGGGAAGCGATACCGAACGCGATCAGCACCGCACCGACCATGGCGACGTACAGGTACGGCACCCACTCAGGGTTGGTGGTGGCGTTCAGGCGACGGGTCATGCCCATGAAGCCCAGTGCGTACAGCGGCATGAACGCGACGAAGAAGCCGACGATCCAGAACCAGAACGCTGCCTTGCCCCAGCCTTCGTGCAGCTTGAAGCCGAACGCTTTAGGGAAGTAGAAGCCGAAGCCTGCGATGTAGCCGAATACCGCGCCGCCGATGATCACGTTGTGGAAGTGCGCGATCACGAACAGGCTGTTGTGCAGCACGAAGTCCGCACCCGGGATGGCCAGCAGTACGCCGGTCATGCCGCCGATGGCGAAGGTCACCATGAAGCCCAGGGTCCACATCACCTGGCTGGTGAAGCGCAGACGGCCCTGGTAGATGGTGAACAGCCAGTTGAACAGCTTCACGCCCGTCGGGATGGAGATCAGCATCGTCGCCAGACCGAAGAAGGCGTTGACGCTGGCGCCCGAACCCATGGTGAAGAAGTGGTGCAGCCAAACCATGAAGCCCAGCACCGAGATCGCGCCCGAGGCGTAGATCATCGAGTGGTGGCCGAACAGTTTCTTGCCGGTGAACGCCGAGACGACTTCCGAGAAGATGCCGAACGCCGGCAGGATCAGGATGTACACCTCAGGGTGGCCCCAGGCCCAGAACAGGTTGACGTACATCATCGGATTGCCACCAAGTTCGTTGGTGAAAATGTGGAAATCCATGTAACGGTCAAGGGTCAGCAGCGCCAGGGTGGCGGTCAGGATCGGGAACGAAGCCACGATCAGGACGTTGGCCCAGGTGCAGGTCCAGGTGAAGATCGGCATGTCCATCAGCTTCATGCCAGGGGTACGCATCTTCAGCACGGTGGCCAGGAAGTTGACCCCCGTTAGCGTCGTACCCAGGCCCGATAACTGCAGCGCCCAGATGTAGTAGTCCACACCCACGCCAGGGCTGTATTGCAGACCCGACAGCGGCGGATAGGCAACCCAGCCGGTCTTGGCGAATTCGCCGACGCCCAGGGACAGGTTGATCAGCACGACGCCGGACACCAGCAGCCAGAAGCTCAGGGAGTTCAGGAACGGGAAGGCAACGTCACGGGCGCCGATCTGCAGCGGCACCGCAAGGTTCATCAGGCCGGTGAAGAATGGCATCGCCATGAAGATGATCATGATCACACCGTGGGCGGTGAAGATCTGGTCATAGTGTTCAGGCGGCAGGTAGCCAGGCGAACCCTCGGTGGCCATGGCCAGCTGGGAACGCATCATGATGGCGTCGGCGAAGCCGCGCAGCAGCATGACCATGGCGACGATGATGTACATCACGCCGATTTTCTTGTGGTCGACCGACGTCAGCCACTCGGTCCACAGGTAGGTCCACTTCTTGAAGTAGGTGATTGCCGCGAACAGCCCCAGACCACCGAGCGCGATCATGGCGATGGTGACCATGACAATCGGCTCGTGGAAAGGAACCGCTTCCCAACTTAATTTACCAAACATCGTTTACTCCTCTGCCCCGGCAGCTGAATGCGAATTCGAGTCCATTTCCGTGGCGGCCACTTCCTTCTCTTTCTTCTCGTGCTTCAGAGGCTTGCCCGGTTTCATGCCTTCGTACTTGTCGACGATGATCTGGAACTGGTTCGGCGTGACCGAGGAGTAGAGCTCAACCGGATTGTTCTGGCTTGGCTTGGAAAGGGCTGCGTATTCAGCTTGATCAAGCTGTTTAGGTGCCTTTTTGACTTCACTTACCCAGGCGTCGAAATCTTCCTGGGAAGTTGCGATAGCCTTGAATTTCATGCCGGTGAAACCAGCGCCGCTGTAGTTGGCGGAGATGCCTTCCATTTCAGCGTTGCGGTCGGCGATCAGGTGCAGCTTGGTCTGCATGCCTGCCATCGCGTAGATCTGGCCGCCCAGGCCCGGGATGAAGAACGAGTTCATCACGGCGTCGGAGGTGATCTTGAAGTTGATCGGCGTGTGCGCCGGGAACACGATCTTGTTGACCGTGGCGATGCCTTGTTCCGGATAGATGAACAGCCATTTCCAGTCCAGCGCGACCACTTCGATGGTCACAGGCTTGAGGTCGGATTCGATCGGGCGATAAGGATCCAGCGAGTGGGTCGACTTATAGGTGATGTAGCCCAGGGCGATGATGATCAGGACAGGGATGGTCCAGACGGCCACTTCGATCTTGGTCGAGTGCGACCATTTCGGGGTGTAGACGGCGTTCTTGTTGGAGGCGCGGTACTTCCAGGCGAACAGGAAGGTCATCACGATGACCGGCACCACGACCAACAGCATCAGCAGCGTGGCGGTGATGATCAGGTTGCGCTGTTCCAGGCCGATCTGGCCCGTTGGATTGAGCAAGGTCATGTTGCAGCCTCCCAGCAGCAACGTGCCGAGCAGCGGCACTAGGCCTAGTAATCTGGGGTACCTGTTTTTACTCATCTCACGACCTCTAAAGCAGCTTGCGCAATGCAGTTGGGTTTTGATCGCCAACACTTCACCCTGCCAAGGGTTGGCATTTTCTTTGGATTGAATAAGGGCCGCCCGTCGCGCGTCAGACGCTCGACAAATCCTGGGACAGCGGTCAGTTCTTATTCGAATTCGTGGTCAAAGGCCTTGTTACAGACCAATTCCATTTGGTGCGGAAAGTTGGAAGGCACCGACACCTGGGTATCGCGGCAGGCCTCATGGCCGCCCCGATACCCGACTTCCTGCCTGTGCCTCTATAAGGACGGGCAGTGCCGGGAATTCAGTGCGGGCGATTGTAGTGAGGTAGCGCCCCCGACACCATGTCTCATCCCGAAATAATTTTTATCCCTCAGAGCAACAATCCATCACCGTTTTTGCAAAAGTGGCGCATGGTATCGAAATCGATTCTCAACAAAAACACCAAAAAATGTAGGTGTACCCGCCCCAGATCAGACAGCTCCGAAGGCATTTTCCCGATCCCCGATCGGCGTAAACCCCGATAACCAAAGGGTTCTGGCCAAATGCCAGATGTTGTTAAAACTGCCTGCCGGAGCGACGCTGAATAAATGCTGACAAATGTCGAAACAGAACCGTTCGCTTGCCTGATCCTGCGTCTCCCCTGTCCTGAAAACGACACCGCGGCGCAACGTGTGTGACAACATGTCGCACACTTGCCGCACCGTTCGTTGCCGTTCGTCACGACGTTTTCACGCGGCCCCTGAAATGGCACGGCGCCCCGATCTCCGAACCCGGAAATCGGGGCGCCGTCCTGTATCGGCAAGCCTTGGGATAAGTTGACTCAGCGCAACGCCCGGCGGTTGCGCGCGGTCAGCAGCGGCACCAGGATCACCACCAGCACGAAGGCCAGCAGCGCCCACTGGGCCAGCGACAGGCCGAGGATCGGCGGGTACGGCGTCGAGCAGAAACCGTCCACCTGGAAGCCCAGCGGGAAGATCTTCGCCAGCGGCAGGTCATCGACGATCGGTTGCAGCACATCGATGCCGCAGCTCACCGCCGGGTAGAACTGGGTGTACACGTGATGCCCCGCGACGCCGGCACCGGCCAGTGCGCAGACCACCACCAGCGCCTCGAACACCGTGATGCTGCGGCGAGTGCGCATGGCGGCGCCGATGAACGCGAACAGCGCGATCAGCAGCAACGCATAGCGCTGCAGGATGCACAGCGGGCACGGCGCCTCGCCCAGCACGATCTGCATGTACAGCGCCCCGCCGATCAGCGCCAGGCAGATGATGCCCAGCAACACCAGCCAGCGCCGCTCACGTCCCAACCGAATCGATTCCTCGCTCATCGCGTTTCCCTTTCATGTCCATGGTTCAGCCGGCCGGCGCCTGCGCCTGCAGTTGCGCCATCAGGCTGATGTTGTCTTCGATATGCCAATTGGCCGCGATCCGGCCATTGTCGATCTGATAGATATCGGTTGCCCGGAAGTCTACACGCTGGCCCTGACCTTTGAGAGCCTTGAACGTGCCGGTGAAATGCCCGCGAAAGTGCAGATGCACCACCACGCGGTCGCCGGCGACGATCATCTGCTCGATCTCGCAGCTCAGGTCCGGCACCGCCGTGCGGAAGAACCTGGACGCCAGCAACGGGCCGGTCGGCCCCTGCACCCGGCCTTGCGGCGGGGTCATGTCGACGAACTGCGGCGACAGCGCCGCCGTGGCCAACGCCTCCTCCCCCGAGTTCCAGAAACTGCCGTAGCGCCGCGCCGCCAGCTCCATCGCCTCTTGCTGCGCCTTGGGCAGGCTCCGGTCAACGGTCAGGCTTTGGGGCTTGATCAAGGCGGATTCGGCAGACGCGAACGGGCTGGCGAGCAAGGCAGCCGACAGGCCCAATGCGGCCAGGCTGAAACGGCGGGAGAAGGTGAGGTGCGACATGGGGCGATCCTGATCCTGTAAACGAACGAGCGCCTATCATCAGCATCGGGGAATAAACGATAAACCGGTTAAGAAACGATTAACCTTTAAACACTTTTTAAGAATCGGGACCGCATCACGGCCAATCGCGGGCAAGCCCGCTCCCACAGTGTTTTGCAGTGGCCGCACTTTCTGCATCCACCACGGTTCCTGTGGGAGCGGGCTTGCCCGCGATGAAGGCCACCCGGTTTCAGATCACTCCAACGCAGCCGCCGGCCCGAAGAACTCGAAACGGCTCTGCGCCTCCGGCACGCCCAGCGCCTTGAGGTGGCGCTTGATGGCCGCCATGAAGCCCTTCGGCCCCAGGAAGTAGGCGTCCACGTCACGCTGCGCCGGCAGCCATCGGCCCAGTTGCTCCTCGCTCAACAGCCCGACTTTGTCCGCCGCCGGGCTCACGCCGTCGTCCTCGGCGTAGCAGTAGAAGCGCTTGAGCTGCGGGTGACGCTCGGCCAGCCCGTCGACCCAGTCGCGGAACGCATGCACGCCGCCGTTGCGCGCGCAGTGGATGAAGTGCACCGGACGCTCGGTCTCCAGCGCCGCCTCCAGCATCGCCAAGGTCGGCGTGATGCCGACGCCGCCGCTGATCAGCACCAGCGGCTTGTCGCTGTCGGTCAGGGTGAACTCGCCCGACGGCGGGAACAGCTGGATGCTCGCCCCGACGTGCAGCTGGTCATGCAGGTGATTGGAGGCGCGTCCGCCGGGCTCGCGCTTGACGCTGATGCGGTACTGGCCGTTGTTCGCCAGCGCCGACAGCGAGTAGTTGCGGCGGATCTCTTCGCCGTCGAGGATCAGTTTCATGCCGATGTACTGGCCAGGCTCGGCCGCAAGGATCGGGCCCTTGTCCGCCGGCTCGAAGTAGAACGAGATGATTTCCGCGCTCTCCTCGACCTTGGCCGCGACGATGAACTCCCGCGCCCCGCGCCAGCCGCCGGGCGCCTGTTCCTTCTGGTCGTAGATGGCGGATTCGGCGCCGATCAGGATGTCGGCGAGCTGGCCGTAGGCCGCGCCCCAGGCGCTCATGACGTCAGGCGTCGCGATCTCGTCGCCCAGCACTTCGGAAATCGCGCGCAGCAGGCAGCTGCCGACGATCGGGTAGTGCTCCGGCAGGATCTGCAACGCCACGTGCTTGTTGATGATCTTGGCCACCAGATCGCCCAACTGGTCGAGCTGGTCGATGTGGCGGGCGTACATCAGCACGCCGTTGGCCAAGGCCCGGGGCTGGTCGCCGCTGGCCTGGTGGGCCTGGTTGAACAGCGGGCGCACCTCAGGGTATTCGGACAGCATCATCCGGTAGAAATGGGTGATCAGCGCTTCGCCGCCGCTCTCCAGCAGCGGCACGGTGGATTTGATGATTGCACGGTCCTGAACGCTAAGCATAAGGGTGACTCCTGAGCTTTCTTGATTAATGTCTTAAGCGTTTCAGCTTTCATGCCAAGTTTTTTATTGAATAAAATCAATGAGTTATAAATAGCGTAGTCATATCGACACAGGCGCGCGTATAGTCACGCCGACTACACAGAGTCCGAATGACTACCACCATGTCCGCCAAACCCCTGCTCACCGCCCTGCTCCCCTTGGTCGCCGACCTGTCCCGCGAACTGCCCGAGGGCGAGCGCTACCGACGCCTGCTCGAAGCCATGCGCGCGCTACTGCCGTGCGACGCCGCCGCGCTGCTGCGCCTGGACGGCGATTGCCTGGTGCCGCTGGCGGTGGACGGCTTGAGCGCCGACACCCTGGGGCGGCGCTTCAAGGTCAGCGAGCACCCGCGTTTCGAAGTGCTGCTGGCGGGCGCAGGACCGACCCGCTTCGCCGCCGACAGCGAACTGCCCGACCCCTACGACGGTCTGGTGGACGGGCTGGCCGACCACCTGGAAGTCCATGACTGCCTCGGCTGCCCGCTGTTTGTCGATGAACGGCTGTGGGGCCTGATCACCCTCGACGCCCTCGACCCCGAACGCTTCGAGCCGATCGAGCTCGACGCCCTGCAAGCCTTCGCCAGCCTGGCCTCGGCCACGGTGAACGCCGCCGAGCGCATCGAGCGCCTGGCGCTGCGCGCCGAAGACGAACACCAGCGAGCCGAGGTCTATCGCCAGGCCAGCGGCCAGCAGCACCGGGAAATGATCGGTCAGAGCAAGGCCCATAAACGTCTGGTGGAAGAGATCCAACTGGTGGGCGGCAGCGACCTGACCGTACTGATCACCGGCGAGACCGGGGTCGGCAAGGAACTGGTGGCCCAGGCGATCCACGCCGCCTCGCCCCGCGCCGACAAACCGATCATCAGCCTCAACTGCGCCGCCCTGCCGGACACCCTGGTGGAAAGCGAACTGTTCGGCCACGTGCGCGGCGCCTTCACCGGCGCCACCGCCGACCGGCGCGGCAAGTTCGAACTGGCCAACGGCGGCACGCTGTTCCTCGACGAGGTCGGCGAGCTGTCGCTGACCGTCCAGGCCAAGCTGTTGCGGGTACTGCAGAGCGGTCAACTGCAGCGCCTGGGCTCGGACAAGGAACACCAGGTGGACGTGCGCCTGATCGCCGCCACCAACCGCGACCTGGCCGACGAAGTGCGCAACGGCCGCTACCGCGCCGACTTCTACCACCGCCTGAGCGTGTACCCCTTACGGGTGCCGGCCCTGCGCGACCGGGGCCGCGACGTGCTGCTGCTCAGCGGCTTTTTCCTGGAGCAGAACCGCTCGCGCATGGGCCTGGGCAGCCTGCGCCTGAGCGCCGACGCCCAGGAGGCGCTGCTGGCCTACACTTGGCCGGGCAACGTGCGCGAACTGGAACACCTGATCGGCCGCAGCGCGCTCAAGGCGCTGGGCAACTGCAAGGTACGGCCGAAGATCCTCACCTTGCATGCGGCGGATCTCGACTTGCCCCGCGAGGTTGTGGATAACCTGGCGCCGCCGGTCGCCGCAGCCGCCCTGCCCTTGCCCGGCGCAGACCTGCGCAGCGCCACCGAGCAGTACCAGCGCCAGCTGATCGGCGCCGCCCTGGAACGCCACCGGGACAACTGGGCCAGCGCCGCCCGTGAACTGGGGCTGGACCGGGCGAACCTGGGGCGGCTGGCCAAAAGGCTGGGGATGAAATGACCGCCACGCCGTCCGATTGGCGCCAGAATCCCTAAAGCCTGCCGGCATCAAGTCGATAACCCGGCATCGATACCTGCTGGCGATCCGTGGATCGCCGCTCACCTTTTTCAACAGAAGGTTTTTATGTCTTCCAACAAAGCCCGCGCAGATTCACTTTCGCTTCTGCTGTTTACCTTGCGCAGCGGCAAGCTGATGGCGATCAACCTGCTGAAAGTCAGTGAAATCATCCCCTGCCCGCCGCTGACCAAGCTGCCGGAGTCGCACCCCCACGTCAAAGGCATCGCCACCCTGCGCGGGACGTCGCTGTCGGTCATCGACCTGAGCCGCGCCATCGGCGAGCGGCCGCTGGAGGATCCCAACGGCGGCTGCCTGATCGTCACCGACGTCAGCCGTTCGAAACAGGGCCTGCACGTGCAGGCGGTGAGCAAGATCGTCCACTGCCTGACCACCGACATCAAGCCGCCGCCCTTCGGCTCCGGCGGCTCGCGTGCCTACATCACCGGCGTCACGTCGGTGGACGGCACGCTGGTGCAGGTGCTGGACATCGAAAAGGTCATCCACGGCATCGCCCCGGTGGAGATCGACCTGACCCCGACCGAACTGAGCATGGAAGACGCCGAAGTGCTGGGCAACGCACGCATCCTGGTGGTGGACGACAGCCAGGTGGCGCTGCAGCAATCGGTGCACACCCTGCGCAACCTCGGCCTGGAATGCCACACCGCCCGCAGCGCCAAGGAAGCCATCGGCTGCCTGCTGGACCTGCAAGGCACCGCGCAGGAGATCAACCTGATCGTCTCGGACATCGAAATGTCGGAGATGGACGGCTACGCCTTCACCCGCACCCTGCGCGAGACGCCAGACTTCGCCCACCTCTATGTGCTGCTGCACACCTCGCTCGACAGCGCGATGAACAGCGAAAAGGCCCGTCAGGCCGGCGCCAACGGAGTGCTGACCAAGTTCTCCTCGCCGGAACTCACCCACTGTCTGATCGAAGCGGCCAAGTACGTCGCCGCCCAGGGCCATTGACCGATGGCCGAGACCTTCTGCTACCTGATGCGGCGCGACCTGAGCCAGGACGTGCCGCCCATCGAGTGGCCGAACGGGATCGGACTCGCCACCTACCGCACTGAACTGGCGCCGGCGGTGCACCGCCTGATGGAGCTCGGCTACCGCGAAGGCGGCGGCCGGGTGCCGACGCTGGAACACTGGCAAGCGCAGTTCGAGATCGACCCGGAATACGACCCGACGCTGTGCCTGATCGCCAGCGATGCCGAGGGCATCGTCGGCGTGGCGCAGTGCTGGACCAGTTCGTACCTGAAGAACCTGGTGGTGCATCCCCGCCTTCAGGGTCGGGGCCTGGGTCGGGCGCTGCTGCTGGAGGTGTTCAGGGTGTTTCGGGCGCGCCACGAAGGCTTCGTCGACCTGAAGGTGCTGGAAGACAACCTGCGCGCGCAACGCCTGTACGAAAGCGCCGGGATGTACGTGGTCCACCGCGAGCCCGTGCCCGACTGACCCGATCGCTTACCGCAGAACTTTGTGGGAGCCAGCCTGCTGGCGATGGCGTCCGTGCTCGCGAATGGCCAGCACTGACAACCGCCCCCCATCAGGCATACTCCGAACCTTGGACACCCACCCCCAAGGATGCCGAACCATGAAAGCCCTCACCCTCTTCTGCCTCGCGGCCCTCGCCCGGCTGGCCCAGGCCTCCAGCCCCGACGCCTGGGCCGCCCACGACAAAGCCGTGCTCGCCGCCTGCACCCAGGCCAGCGGCCTGAAAGCCCCCAAGCCCGTCGGCACCGCCGCGCCGTTCGACGACCGGGTCGGCTACACCGCCGTGCTGCTGCAGGGCCAGTACCCGCAAAAACACATGAAAGGCCAGCAAGGCACCGAGCTGTGCCTGTACGACAGAAAGGCCAAGAGCGCCTACGTCACCGAATGGGACTCGGTGCGGCCGACCGCCAAGGGTCGGTGAATGGCGTGCAACTTGCTTCGCCAGGGCTCAGCCCGGCGGCTTTCCGTCGCCGCTCCACCTCCTGACCGAAGATTGGCCGTTCAATGAATACGACGTTTTCCTGCGTGGGCTGCGGCAAATGCTGCACCGACCACCATGTGCCCCTGACCCTGGCCGAAACCCGCATGTGGGCGGCGGACGGCGGTCAAGTGATCGTGCTGGTGGAGGCGTTCCTCGGCAACGGCCTGGGCTTGCCGGCGCAGCAGCGCGAGCACGCCGAGCGCCGTTCGGCCGTGGTGCGCAGCGCAGAGGCCCACGTCCACGTGGCGATCACCTTCGCCGCCTACAACGTCGGTCCCTGCCGGAATCTTGACGACGACAAGCGCTGCCGCATCTACGAACGCCGCCCGCTGGTGTGCCGCATCTACCCGGCGGAGATCAACCCGCACATCCCGCTCAACCCCGCCGCCAAGGACTGCCCGCCGGAATCCTGGACCCAGGGGCCGGAGCTGATCGTCGGCGGGGAGTTGGTGGACCGAGAACTGGTGGAACTGATCCAGCGGTCGCGCCAGGCGGACCGCGACGACATCCGCATCAAGGAGGCGGTCTGCGGACTGCTCGGCATCCGCACCACCGCGCTCAAGGGCGACGGCTTCACCGCGTACCTGCCGGACATGGCGGCGCTGGCCGGCGTGATCGACCAAGTGACGGCGCAACCGCTGGCCGAGACGCCGGGTGAATGGCAGTTCCATGTCTCCGGCGATGACATTGCCGGGCAAGTGCGGGCGGCGGGGGCGCAGGTGGTGACGGAGCCGGCGCTGACCTATGCCTTCATTCCGCTGCGAGCGGCCTGATCCAGATCTTGCACCGGGGCTGGCGGCCTCATCGCTAGCAAGCTAGCTCCCACAGGGTCCGCGTCGTTCACTGATTTTGAGCCCCCATGTCACCTGTGGGAGCCTGCGGCGCCTGGGCTGCCGCCATCGCCAGCAGGCTGGCTCCCACAGGGATCCCGGTCGTGCGCAAATCCCTGCACACCCAAAAACCTGTGGGAGCTGCGGTCCGACGATTCGACTTGCCCGCGAAGAGACCCGTCCGGCAACGCCCCCCGTGGGAGCCAGCCTGCTGGCGATGAGGCCGGCCGGAACACCCTCAATCCCTGACCTGACGCCGCCCCCAGAACTCCCGCGCCAACGACCGCAGGTCCCCCGCCAGCCCCGCCACGTCCTGCGAATTGGCCTGACTCTGCCGCCCTTCGTCCACCGTCACCTCGCAGGCCGAGCGGATGCTGACGATGTTGCGGTTGATGTCCTCGCTCACCGCGCTCTGCTCCTCCACCGCCGCCGCGATCTGCAGGCTCATTTCGGTGATCTGCCCCACACGCCCGCTGATGCCGTCCAATGCCTGCGCCGCCCGCTTCGCCTGTTCGACGCTGTTGTCCACATGCTCGCCGCTCTGCTGCATGGCCAGCACCGCGTCCCGGGCGCCGTTCTGCAGGGTGCTGATCATCCGCTGGATCTCGTTGGTCGATTGCTGGGTACGCTGGGCCAGCCCCCGCACTTCGTCGGCCACCACCGCGAACCCGCGCCCGGCATCCCCGGCCCGCGCCGCTTCGATGGCAGCGTTGAGCGCCAGCAGGTTGGTCTGCTCGGCGATGCTGCGGATCACCTCCAGCACCCCGGAAATCTCGCTGCTGTGGCCTTCCAGTTGATGGATCACCTCGGTCGCCCGGCCCAGCTCCTCGGCCAGGCGCAGCACCGCCGTGCGGCTTTCGCCGACCAGCAGATGCCCTTCACGGGTTTCCGTGCCGGCCATGTCCGCCGCCACCGAGGCCTGCTGGGCATGGCTGGCCACCTCGGCGACACTGGCCGCCATCTGATGGATCGCCGCCGCCACTTGATCGGTCTCAGCCTGCTGGGCCAGGCTGCTGGTGTGGCTGCTGTGCAGGTGATCGACCAATTGCGCGGCATGCCCGGCCAGCCGCTGCGAAGCGTCGCCGATCCGCCCGACGACCGCGCCGACCTGGGCCTCCAGCATCTGCAAGGCAAACTCGATCTGGCCGAACTCGTCCCGCCGGCCGGTGTAGATGCCCTGGCTCAAGGGGTTGTCGGCGATTGTTTGCGCCCGCGCGGTCAAGCGCTCCAGCGGCCGCAGCAGCCAGCCCACGCCCAGGGCGCAGACCGCGCTGCCGACCACGAACGCCCCGGCATCGATCCACAACGACTCCGGCCGCAACCACGCTTCGGTGCCCAGCACCAGCGCCAGCAACGCGCTGGCCAGCGCCGTGATCCGCCCCCGCAACCCCAGCACCGGCAGGCGCGCCCAAGGCGACGTGCGACCTTCGCGCAACCGCGCATAGGCCCGCTCCGCCGCCGCCACCAGCCGCGCGTCCGGCCGGGTGCGCACCGACTGGTACTCCACCGCCGCGCCGTTCTGCGTCACCGGCGTGACATAGGCACTGACCCAGTAATGATCACCGTTCTTGCAGCGGTTCTTCACCAGCCCCATCCAGGAACGCCCGCGCTTGAGCGTCTGCCACATGTGGGCGAACGCCTGGGGCGGCATGTCCGGATGGCGCAGCAGGTTGTGCGGCGCGCCCAGCAGCTCGTCACGGCCATAACCGCAGATGTTGATGAAGTCGTCGTTGGCGTAGGTGATCGCGCTGTTCAGATCGGTGGTCGAGAGGATGTTCGCATCGGGCGCAACATCGACGTTGCGCCCGGTCACCGGGAGATTGATCTTCATGGAGAGCGCGCTCGTTTTATTGGAAAGAGTCGGCAGGGCTGCTGACTCTAAGCGCACTCAATGGATAAACGTTGATCTGGCTCAGGATCTGAGCAATTAGCCATCACTGCGACGGAAAATCGCAGCCGATGGCCGCACATCGGCGCCGGATCAGCGCTTGCCCATCGACCGCCGGGTGCCGGGCGGCGCCATGCCGGGGACTTTGGTGTGGCCGTTCTTGGCGCCGTTCTTGTACCACGGCTGGTTGGAACCCTTGGCGGCGGCCAGCTCACCGGGCCTGAACGGGAACTTGAAGTCCGGGATGGCCGACGGGGTTTCACTGGCATCAGGTTGAACGGCCGGGGCGTCGGTCACGGCGTCGTCGGTGGGGGCAGTCATGGGGGCTCCGGGGAGGCGGGAGGTCGGCTCCGGAAAGGAGCCGAGAAAGCGCGCAGTATACCTGCGCGCCACCACTTTACAGCCCCGAAAAAGGAACCGGCCGGCCTCATGCCGAGACTGTTCGATGGGCGGAACGCTCCGGCCTCACGCCAACGGCGCCACCCGGTCCAGCGCCCGGTTCACCGCCAGCTCGGCGAGCATGACGATCTGCTGGATCCCCAATGCCATGCTGCGATGCGGGCCGCTGAGCTCATTGGCGAAGTTGCTGACCAGGATGCTGGCCGACGCCAGGGACTCACAGGCGTCGGCCAGCAGGTTCTCGTTGCCGATGTTGGGGCAGACCGTGTACATCGCACTCGGCTGACGGCGCTTGTGGGGTTCCGGGCTGAGGTAGAAATCGAGGGCCCGTTTGACGGCTTGCTCGTTTCTGGCTTGCTCTTCGGCGCGCCTGGCGTCGGCGAGTGGGGTTGTTGAGGGTGGGTCGGGGATCAATTTATCCATCACGCATTTCCTTATGAAATTGCACCTTCATTCCCGATCTCACCCGTGGAATGAGGTGGCAGCTATGTACGGAGTGAGATTACCGGTAAGGAAACTAAACCCGGCCAGACCGAAGCCTGCCCGCACATAACCGCCATAAAGAACTGCTGACAGCCAGAGCTGGCGGCAATTATGGGGGCGCTTGCGTTAGTTTCCAAATTGAACAGCCGGGCATCTCACCTCCCGGTCGCTGAATGGCCAGCGACGGGGAAAGACTAGAGAGCGGGCTTCCGACGGACAACCTGAAAACCTTGTGGGAGGGTTCGGCAAATCTGCAACAGCCTTTAAACATTTCGGTTCTGAAATGCAGTGAGGTTCTATGGGGGATTGGGGTGGTCAGGTAGAGATTGGTTGGCTGGCAGGCCGCTATCGCCAGCAGGCTGGCTCCTACAGTTGGATCGGGGGCAGTCAGGTGGGGATTGGTTGGCTGGCAGGCCGTCATCGCCAGCAGGCTGGCTCCCACAAGGGATTGAGGTGGTCTGGGAGGGATTGGTCGGCTGGCAGGCCGCCATCGCTGGCAAGCCAGCTCCCACAGGGATTGAGGTGGTCTGGGAGGGATTGGTCGGCTGGCAGGCCGCCATCGCTGGCAAGCCAGCTCCCACAGGGATTGAGGTGGTCTGGGAGGGATTGCTCGGCTGGCAGGCCGCCATCGCTGGCAAGTCGAGTCGTCGCACCGCAGCTCCCACAGGGAATTGTGTCGGGCAGTCAGAAACAGGTCGGCTGTCAGGCCGCCGTGGCGTGCTTCTCAAAAGGCCGAGTGTCAGCTCGCCTCGCTTTTGATCTTGATCTGCCGGCCCCTTCGGAAGGCTGAGTGGAGGGGTTCATCCGGGGGGGGGCGCGCAGCGCCGTTTGGCGCAGCCAAACACATCGCAAGGAGGTGCAGCGAAGCAAACCGTAGCCGATGCCCCCGGATGAATCCCGGAGCGAAGGGACCCCGAGCCTAGGCGAGGGGCCGTACGCCGGGGCCAGACCTTTTGGTTACTTTGGGCTGGGCCGGCATTCCGGCGTCTGCCAAAAGTGACCCGCCGTAAGGGCGGAACCGCCAGCCGCCACACCCGAAGAAACGGATATACACACCAAACACCCCCAACCTGGTCGGCCCAAAGGCCGCCAAGACCAAAACAAAAAAACCAAGAAGCCGAAACTGACAGCGCCGTCAGCCAGCCGTCACCCTCCCGACCCCCAAACCCGTTTATAAAGACACAACCTGCCCCAACTCCGTCCCCCTGGCGCCCACCGCATGCACATCCAGAAGAAACCCGCCCTGCTCGCCACCCTGCTGATCGCCCTGGCAGCCGCCGGCCTGTGGTACATCGCCAAACCCGCCCCGGCCAAACTGGCGGCCCCCACCGCCATCCCGGTGCAGGTCGTCAGCGTCAGCGAACAGGACGTGCCGCGCTACACCAGCGGCATCGGCTCGGTGCTCTCGCTGCACAGCGTAGTGGTGCGCCCGCAGATCGACGGCATCCTCACCAAGCTCTGGGTCAAGGAAGGCCAACTCGTGAAGGCCGGCGACCTGCTCGCCACCCTCGACGACCGCTCGATCCGCGCCAGCCTCGACCAGGCCCGGGCGCAACTGGGCGAGAGCCAGGCGCAGCTGCAGGTGGCGCTGGTCAACCTCAAGCGCTACAAGCTGCTCAGCGTCGACGACGGCGTGTCGAAGCAGACCTACGACCAGCAACAGGCGCTGGTCAACCAGCTCAAGGCCACCGCCCAGGGCAATCAGGCGTCGATTGACGCGGCGCAGGTGCAACTGTCCTACACCCAGATCCGCTCCCCGGTCACCGGCCGCGTCGGGATTCGCACGGTCGATGAAGGCAACTTCCTGCGCATGACCGACACCCAGGGCCTGTTCACCGTGACCCAGATCGACCCGATCGCCGTGGAGTTCTCCCTGCCCCAGCAAATGCTGCCGACCCTGCAAGGCCTGATCGCCGACCCGCAGCACGCGCAGGTCAAGGCCTACATCGGCGCCGACACCGACGGCGAGACCGGCAACCTGCTGGGCGAAGGCCACCTGACCCTGATCGACAACCAGATCAACGCCAACACCGGCACCATCCGCGCCAAGGCCGAGTTCGACAACCCCGGCCAGAAGCTCTGGCCCGGCCTGCTGGTGACGGTGAAGGTGCAGACCGCCCTGGATAAAGACGCCCTGGTGGTGCCGCCGACCGTCGTCCAGCGGGGGCTCGATCAACACTTCGTTTACCGGGTCAACGGCGACAAGGTCGAGGCGGTGCAGGTGCAGATGGTCTATCAGGGCAGCGGCCAGGACATCATCCAGGGCGTGAAGGCCGGCGACATCCTGGTCAGCGACGGCCAGTCGCGGCTCAAGCCCGGCTCGACCGTGCAGGTGATGAATGAACCGGCGCAGGTGGTGCAAGCGGAGCCGAAGCCATGAGCGTGCGCGGCGGGATGTCCGGGTGGTGCATCGATCACCCGGTGGCGACGATTCTTCTGACGTTCGCGTTGCTGCTGGTGGGGGCGATTGCCTTCCCGCGCTTGCCGATCGCCCCACTGCCGGAAGCGGAATTTCCGACGATCCAGGTGTCCGCACAATTGCCCGGCGCCAGCCCCGACACCATGGCGTCGTCGGTGGCCACGCCGCTGGAGGTGCAGTTCAGCGCCATTCCCGGCATGACCCAGATGACCTCCAGCAGCGCCCTGGGCTCCAGCCTGCTGACCCTGCAGTTCACCCTCGACAAGAGCATCGACACCGCCGCCCAGGAGGTGCAGGCCGCGATCAACACCGCCGCCGGCAAACTGCCCAAGGACATGCCGACGCTGCCGACCTGGAAGAAGGTCAACCCGGCCGACAGCCCGGTGCTGATCCTGAGCGTCAGCTCGACGCAAATGCCTGGCACCGAACTGAGCGACCTGGTGGAAACCCTGCTGGCCCGCCAGATCAGCCAGATCGACGGCGTCGGCCAGATCAACATCACCGGCCAGCAGCGCCCGGCCATCCGCGTGCAGGCGTCCGCCGACAAACTGGCGGCCATCGGCCTGACCCTGGCCGACATCCGCCAGGCGATCCAGCAGACCAGCCTCAACCTGGCCAAAGGCGCGCTGTACGGCGAGTCGAGCATTTCCACGCTGTCGACCAACGATCAGCTGTTCCATCCCGAGGAGTACAGCCAGCTCATTGTTTCCTACAAGGACGGCGCCCCGGTTCACCTCAAGGATGTCGCCAAAGTCGTCAACGGTTCGGAAGATGCCTACGTGCAGGCCTGGGCCGGCGACCAGCCGGGGGTGAACCTGGTGATCTCCCGCCAGCCGGGGGCCAACATCGTCGAGACGGTGGACCGGATCCAGGCCGCCCTCCCCGCCCTGGAGGCCATGCTGCCGGCTTCGGTGCAGGTCAAGGTGCTGATCGACCGCACCCAGACCATCCGCGCCTCGCTGCATGAGGTCGAGATCACGCTGATGATCGCGATTCTGCTGGTGGTGGCGGTGATGGCGCTGTTCCTGCGCCAACTGTCGGCGACGCTGATCGTGTCGGCGGTGCTCGGCGTGTCGCTGACCGCCAGTTTCGCCCTGATGTACCTGCTCGGCTTCAGCCTGAACAACCTGACCCTGGTGGCGATCGTGGTGGCCGTGGGGTTTGTGGTGGACGACGCGATCGTGGTGGTGGAGAACATCCACCGCCATCTGGAGGCCGGCGACGACATGCGCGAAGCCGCGATCAAGGGGGCCGGCGAGATCGGCTTCACCGTGGTGTCGATCAGTTTCTCCCTGGTGGCGGCGTTCATTCCGTTGCTGTTCATGGGCGGCGTGGTCGGTCGGCTGTTCAAGGAATTCGCCCTGACCGCCACCTCGACCATCATGATTTCGGTGCTGGTGTCGCTGACCCTCGCGCCGACCCTTGCCGCCCTGTTCATGCGCCGGCCCACGCACCACGCCCACGACAAGCCCGGCTTCAGCGAGCGCCTGCTGGCCGGCTACGAGAAAGGCCTGCGCCATGCCCTGGCCCACCAGAAACTGATGCTCGGCGTGTTCGGCCTGTCCCTGGCGCTGGCGGTCGGTGGCTATGTCTTCATTCCCAAGGGGTTCTTCCCGGTGCAGGACACCGGCTTCGTCCTCGGCACCACCGAAGCTGCCGCAGACATTTCCTACGGCGACATGGTGAAAAAACACCTGGCCATGGCCGAGATCGTCGCCGCCGACCCTGCCGTGCAGGCGTTCTCCCACTCGGTCGGGGTCTCCGGCAGCAACCAGACCATCGCCAACGGCCGCTTCTGGATCGCCCTGAAAAAACGTGGCGACCGTGACGTCAGCGCCAGCCAGTTCATCGACCGCATCCGGCCCAAACTGATGAAAGTGCCGGGCATCGTCCTCTACCTGCGCGCCGGGCAAGACATCAACCTCAGCTCCGGCCCGAGCCGGGCGCAATACCAATACGTGCTCAAGAGCAACGACGGCGCGACCCTGGCCACCTGGACCCAGCGCCTGACCGAAAAGCTGCGCGGCAACCCGGCGTTCCGCGACATCTCCAACGACCTGCAGCTGGGCGGCAGCATCACCCACATCAGCATCGACCGCAGCGCCGCCGCGCGTTTCGGCCTGACCGCCAGCGATGTCGACGAAGCGCTCTACGACGCCTTCGGCCAGCGGCAGATCAACGAGTTCCAGACCCAGGTCAACCAGTACAACGTGATCCTGGAGCTGGACACCAAACAGCGCGGCAAAGCCGAAAGCCTCAACTACTTCTACCTGCGCTCGCCCCTGAGCGGGGAAATGGTGCCGCTGTCGGCGCTGGCCCGGTTCGACCCGCCCACGGTCGGCCCGTTGTCCATCGCCCACGACGGCATGTTCCCGGCCGCCAACCTGTCGTTCAACCTGGCGCCCGGCGTGGCGCTGGGCGATGCGGTGATCCTGCTCAACCGGGCCAAGGCCGAGATCGGCATGCCCACCGCCATCAGCGGCAATTTCCAGGGCGCGGCCCAGGCGTTCCAGAGTTCGCTCAAGAGCCAGCCGTGGCTGATCCTGGCGGCGCTGGTGGCGGTGTACATCATCCTCGGCGTGCTGTACGAAAGCTTCGTGCACCCGCTGACGATCATCTCGACCCTGCCGGCGGCGGGCCTCGGTGCGGTGATCATGCTGTGGCTGTGCGGCCAGGACTTCTCGATCATGGCGCTGATCGGCCTGGTGCTGCTGATCGGCATCGTGAAGAAGAACGGCATCCTGATGATCGACTTTGCCCTGGAGGCCCGGCGCAACCGCGGGCTGGCGCCGCAGGAGGCGATTTTCGAGGCCTGCCTGACGCGGTTCCGGCCAATCATGATGACCACCCTCGCCGCCCTGCTCGGCGCCCTGCCGCTGATGCTCGGCTACGGCACGGGCGCCGAGCTGCGCCAGCCGCTGGGCATCGCGGTGGTCGGCGGCCTGCTGGTGAGCCAGGCCCTGACGCTGTTCACCACGCCGGTCATATACTTGTGGCTCGAACGGCTATTCCATCGACCTGCACCGGCGCCCGCCGCGGCGCTGGCGACCACAGACTGAGGCAGGGTCATGCGCGTCCTGATTATCGAAGACGAAGAAAAAACCGCGGACTACCTGCACCGCGGCCTGACGGAACAGGGCTACACCGTGGACCTGGCCCGCGACGGCATCGAGGGCCTGCACCTGGCGCTGGAAGGCGACTACGCGGTGATCGTGCTCGACGTCATGCTGCCGGGCCTGGACGGCTTCGGCGTGCTGCGCGCGCTGCGGGCGCGCAAGCAGACGCCGGTGATCATGCTCACCGCCCGGGAACGGGTCGAGGACCGGATCAAGGGCCTGCGCGACGGCGCCGACGATTACCTCGGCAAGCCGTTCTCGTTCCTGGAACTGGTGGCGCGCCTGCAAGCCCTGACCCGGCGCAGCGGCGGCCACGAGCCGGTGCAGGTGAGCATCGCCGACCTGTGGATCGACCTGATCAGCCGCAAGGCCACCCGCGCCGGCACCCGCCTGGACCTGACCGCCAAGGAGTTCTCGCTGCTCAGCGTGCTGGCCCGGCGCCAGGGCGAGATCCTGTCCAAGACCGCCATCGCCGAGATGGTCTGGGACATCAATTTCGACAGCGACGCCAACGTCGTCGAGGTCGCGATCAAGCGCCTGCGGGCCAAGCTCGACGGGCCGTTCGACGAGAAGCTGCTGCACACCATCCGCGGCATGGGATATGTGCTGGAGAGCCGCGGTGTCCAGTAACTCGATTGCCCTGCGCCTGAGCGGCCTGTTCACCCTGGTGGCGCTGCTGGTGTTCCTGCTGATCGGCGGCGCGCTGTACCAGCAGGTGGACAAGGGCCTGGGCCTGCTGCCGGAAGCCGAGCTCGACGCACGCTACAGCGTGCTGGAGTCGGCGCTCAACCGCTTCGGCACGCCCGAGCACTGGGTGAAGATCAACGCCAAGCTCAACCTGCTCGGCGAAGAGGACAAGCGCATCCGCTTCTGGGTGGTCAGCGGCGATCCGGGTTATGAGTACGGCAGCCCGGACGCCCTGATCCGCGCCTTCGCCCAGGGGCCGCTGGGCATGCGCGACCTGCAACTGCCCGGCCACGCCTACCCGCTCAAAGTGCTGCTGACCGAACTGCCGGCCAAGGATCAGCGCCCACCCCTGCGCTTCATGATCGGCATCGACACCGAGACCTTCCACGAGACCCAGCACCGCTTGCTGATCGCCCTGGTCAGCCTGGCGGCCGTCGGCGTGCTGCTGGCCTCGGCGCTGGGCTACTGGGTGGCGCGGATCGGCCTCAAGCCGTTGATCAAACTGTCCCAGGAGGCCCAGCGCCTGGCGCCACCCTTGCGGGCCGGGCGCTTGCGCCTGTCGCCGCTGCCGCCGGAGCTGGCGCAGTTCGTCAGCTCGTTCAACTCGACGCTGGAACGGGTCGAACAGGCCTATTCGCGGCTGGAGTCGTTCAACGCCGACGTCGCCCACGAACTGCGCTCGCCGCTGACCAACCTGATCGGCCAGACCCAGGTCGCCCTCACCCGGGGGCGCTCGGCGGAACATTACTTCGAAGTGCTGCAATCGAACCTCGAAGAGCTGGAGCGGCTGCGTTCGATCATCAACGACATGCTGTTCCTGGCCAGCGCCGACCAGGGCAGCAAGGCCACCAAACTGACGCAGACTTCGCTGGCCGACGAGGTGGCCACCACCCTCGAATACCTGGACTTCATCCTCGAGGACGCCCAGGTGCAGGTGCAGGTCAGCGGCGACGCCCAGGTGCGCATCGAGATCGCCCACCTGCGCCGGGCGCTGATCAACCTTTTGAGCAATGCCGTGCAGCACACGGCGCCGGGCCAGGTGATCGAGGTGCACATCGAGGTGCAAGAGCATCAAGTCAGCATCGGCGTGGCCAACCCCGGCTCGCCGATTGCGGTCGAGCACCTGCCGCGGCTGTTCGAACGCTTCTACCGGGTGGATGCGTCGCGCAGCAACAGCGGCAACAACCACGGCCTGGGGCTGGCCATCGTCAAGGCGATCGCGCTGATGCACGGCGGCGACGTGTTCGTGCAAAGCGACCGCGGCATGAACACCTTCGGCATGCACTTGCCGGTCTGACGCCCGGGATCTTTGCCTGCGCTGTAACAGTCATTTATGAAAATCACGCTGTTTCCCGGTGTCCGGCGACCTTATCTTTGCCCGCAACCACACAGCACTTGCCAAGCAAGAAGGTTTTCGAGATGTCCAACAGTATGGGAATTGCCAGCGCGTTCGTTTTGTCCTCATTGATCCTGTCGCCTTTGGCGATGGCCGAAGAATCCCAGTCGTTCGTGGCGCACAACGCCGCCCGCGCCCAGGCCTTCGAGCAGCATCAGGCAGAGATGATGGCCAAGGCCCAGAACGCCGCGCAGTCCCCGCAGGCCGCCACTTCCCAGGCACAGCCGTCGCTTGAGAAAGACAGCTGAGCCGCGCTCCTTCCGATTTCCCTCGACGCGGTCGTTTGGCTCTTCCCGTTCGACCGTCGTCACTCCAGGCCGCTGAATTTCAGCGGCCTTTTTTTCGTTGTGGTCTGAAGGCCGTCCGGATCGTCTTTAACAATTAGAAACATCCCGCCCCTCAAGCGATTGAAGGGAACGTTGACCCAAGGAGCTTTACCGCACGTGCGTTACCCAGTCCGTTTCACCCCGCTGTTCATTGCAGTCGCCGCAACGATTGCCCCGGCAGCCCAGGCCGCCGAACCCGAGAAGGCAGGCTTCGTCGAAGGTTCGAGCCTCAACCTCAACGCCCGCAACTACTACATGAACCGCAACCGCCTGCAGCAGGCGGACGACAACATCGAGTGGGGCCAGAGTTTCCTCGGCAAGTTCGAGTCTGGCTACACCGAAGGCACCGTCGGCTTCGGCGTCGACGCCCACGCCATGCTTGGCCTGAAGCTCGACGGCGGTGGCGGCACCGACAACTCCAGCATCCTGCCGGTGAGCGACGGCAGCGGCAAAGCGCCGGGCTCGTTCTCCACGGCCGGCGGCACCCTGAAAATGCGCGCGTTCGACACCGAGCTCAAGGCCGGCGACCTGTTCCTCACCAACCCGGTGATCGCCGGCGGCGAGAGCCGCATGCTGCCGCAGACGTTCCGCGGCCTGAGCCTGACCAACCGCAGCTTCGACGGCTGGCTGATCGAAGGCGGCCAGGCCAGCTTCACCAAGCCCTACAACCAGAGCGGCCACAAGCGCATCGGCACTTCCTACGGCAGCCTCCCCGACGGCGACGAAAGCCGTCACCTGAACTGGGCCGGCGTGGCCTGGAGCGGCGTCGAAGGCCTGACCAGCAGCCTGTACGCCTCCGAACTCAAGGACATCTGGAACCAGTACTACTACGACCTGGACTACACCTGGGCGCTGAACGATCTGGTCAGCCTCAACCCCGGCCTGCATTACTACCACACCCAGGACACCGGCGAGGCGCTGCTGGGCGACATCGACAACAACACCTGGAGCGTGCACTTCACGGTCGGCATCGGCAGCCACAGCCTCACCGCCGCCTACCAAAGGGTCAACGGCAACACGCCGTTCGACTACATCAGCCAGGGCGACAGCATCTACCTGGACAACTCCCAGCAGTACTCGGACTTCAACGGCCCCAACGAGCGCTCGTGGAAGCTCAAGTACGCCTACGACTTCGCCGGCGTCGGCCTGCCGGGCCTGACTTCGGCGGTGTCCTACTCGCGCGGCACCCTGGACCTGACCAAGACCGACCCGAACAGCCCCGGCTACGCCGCGTGGTACAGCGCCGAGGGGCGCAACGCCAAACACTGGGAACGCGACGTCGACCTCAAGTACGTGGTGCAGAGCGGCCAGGCCAAAGACCTGGCGGTGCGCCTGCAATGGGCGACCAACCGTGGCGGCAACGGCTACGGCGCGCTGGACTCCGACACCGATGAATACCGCGTGATCATCGACTACCCGATCAACGTCTTCTAAGATCGGCGCTACGCTAGAGGATCGGCCTGACCCTCAGGCCGTTCCAATATCCTGTGGGAGCGAGCCTGCTCGCGATGGTGGTGCATCAGCCAACATCCAGGTTGCTGAAGGATCGCCATCGCGAGCAGGCTCGCTCCCACAATGGTATCTGCAGGCCTACGCTTACAAAAATCCACAACCGAACGCCCACCATGATCGCAAGCCGCACCCCACCTGCTTCGGGCAAGACCGGACGTTCCGTGCCGCTGCTGATTCTCGGCAGCCTGCTGACCGTCGTCGCGATCGTGTGCATCGTCACCTTCCTGCTGATCCGCGAGCACGCCAACGCCCAGGAATCGGCCACCCGCAGCGCCACCACCATCGCCCAACTGATCGACGCCGATGTGCTGCGCACCGTCGAGCTGTACGACCTGACGCTGCAAGGCCTGATCGCCGCCGCCCAGCGCGAGGACCTCAAGCACGTGTCGCCGCAGATCCGCCACATGGCCCTGTTCGACCGCTCCACCGCAGTGCGCTTCAAGGGCGACATCCTGCTGCTCGACAAGCACGGCGAGGTGGTGGCCGACTCTTCCCGGGTCGAGCCGAAACCGGGCAACTTCGCCGACCGCGACTACTTCCTGGCCCATGCCTTCAACCGCGACGCGGGCCTGTTCATCAGCCGTCCGTTCAAGACCCGCTGCGACTGCGACGAGGCCGACCAATGGCGGATCAGCTTCAGTCGGCGCATGTCTTCCGACACCGGCGAATTCATCGGCGTGGCGGTGGCGTCGATGAAGCTCGATTACTTCGACCAGCTGTTCAACAGCCTCGACATCGGCGTCGACAGCACCCTGAACATCATCAACAGCGACGGCCTGCTGCTGGCACAGAAGCCTTACCTGCAAAGCGACTCCATCGGCAAGAGCTTCGCCAACCGGCCCAACGTGATCCGGATCCTCGGCGACAGCGGCGGCAACGGCAGCTTCAACAGCATTTCCAGCATGGATCTGCGGCAGCGGCTGTACACCTACTCCCGGGTCGGCAATTTGCCGCTGACGGTGATCGTCGCCCTGTCCGGCGATGCGGTGTTCGGCGCCTGGCAGCGCACGGCGATCCTGATCAGCGGCGCCACCGGCGTGCTCTGCGCCGGCCTGCTGTGGCTGACCTGGCTGCTGGCCCGGGAACTGCGCCTGCGCCACCGGGCCGAGCGGGAGTTGGCGCAGCTGGCGGCCACCGATGCCCTCACCGGCGTGGCCAACCGGCGCATGCTCGACCAGTCGCTGCGCCACGAGTGGTTCCGCGCCCAGCGCTCGGGCAAGCCGTTATCGGTGCTGATGATCGACGCCGACCGCTTCAAGGCCTTCAACGACCGCCACGGGCACCAGGCCGGGGACCGGGCATTGCAGGCGCTGGCCCGGGTGGTCAGCGCGAACGTGCGGCGCCCGGCGGATCTGGTGGCCCGTTATGGCGGCGAGGAGTTTTCGGTGATCCTCGCCGAGACCGACAGCGCCGGCGCCCGGCAGATCGCCGAGCACATCCGCGCGGCGGTGGAGCAGTTGCCCCACGCGGACGGCGATGAGGCGCCGATGACCGTGAGCATCGGCGTCAGCACCTGGACGACGGCAATGGACTCAAGCCTTGAGCAACTGCTGTTTGCGGCGGACAAGGCGCTGTACCAGGCCAAGGAAGGTGGGCGCAACCGGGTGGTGGTGGCCTGAGCCTTGAGCTGACGGTGCTGACGCCATCGCCAGCAAGCTGGCTCCCACAGGGGGCACCGGGTGTTCGCAAGATTCATGCGCACCACTACAACTGTGGTGGCTGCCCCACTGCCATTGCCAGCGGGCTGGCGCCCGCCGTGCAACGAATCCGGGCATAAAAAAAGGCCACCCAAAGGTGGCCTTCAAAAAACTAGAGAGGTTTTTTACTTACACCGCCGCAACCGGGCGCATGTAAGAGATCGGAGCGGTGCTGGCGTCTTCGAACGTCACGACTTCCCACGCATCTGTCTGCTCAATCAACTTGCGCAGCAGCTGGTTGTTCAGTGCATGACCGGACTTGAAGCCCTTGAACTCACCGATCAGGCTGTTGCCCAGCAGGTAGAGGTCGCCGATCGCATCGAGGATCTTGTGCTTAACGAACTCGTCTTCGTAGCGAAGGCCGTCTTCGTTCAGCACGCCATCGGCATCGACCACGATCGCGTTTTCCACGCTGCCGCCGAGTGCGAGGTTGTGCTTGCGCAGGTACTCGATGTCACTCATGAAGCCGAAGGTGCGGGCGCGGCTGACTTCCTTCACGAACGACGTGCTGGAGAAGTCCACGCTTGCACTTTGGGTGCGGTCGCGGAAAACCGGGTGATCGAAATCGATCTCGAAGCTCACCTTGAACCCGTCGAAAGGGACGAAAGTGGCGCGCTTGTCGCCGTCTTCCACGGTCACTTCCCGCAGGATGCGGATGAACTTCTTGGCGGCGTCCTGCTCTTCCAGGCCAGCCGACTGAATCAGGAATACGAAAGGTCCGGCGCTGCCATCCATGATCGGGACTTCGGACGCGGAGAGCTCGACGTAGGCGTTATCGATGCCCAGGCCAGCCATGGCCGAGAGCAAGTGCTCCACCGTGTCCACCTTCACGTCACCGTTGACCAGCGTCGTCGACATGGTTGTCTCGCCGACGTTGGCGGCGCGGGCCGGGATCTCGACGACTGGGTCGAGGTCGGCACGACGGAAGACGATCCCGGTGTCGATCGGCGCAGGCTTGAGGGTCAGGTAGACCTTCTCGCCGGAGTGCAGGCCAACACCGGTGGCACGGATAATGTTTTTCAGTGTGCGTTGTTTAATCATGGCATGGGCCGCTTCAGCGCAAATTGCGAACTGGTATCAACAAAGGCTGGCGATGATAGCAGACCGAGCCTTTGCTGAACACCAATCACCTGAATACCCCTGATACATTTCATCAATCGGCCTGACGACGCAGGAAAGCCGGGATGTCCAGGTAGTCCAGGTCATCTTGCGGATTCATCTTCGCGGCAGTCGCAGCACCGGCCTGGGCCTGGTTGCGCATGACGGTCGGACGGTCCAGGTCACGGTAGTTCACCGCTGGCTGCTCCTGACGTGCAGGCGCCTGCTGCGGCTGTACCGGGGCGGCGGCCATGGTGGTGTGGACGGTGTTGTCGATGACCTTCACAGGCTTCTCGATCTTGGCGCCCAGACCGGTGGCGACCACGGTCACGTGCAGCTCGTCGCGCATGTCCGGATCGATCACGGTGCCGACCTTGACCATCGCGTGCTCGGAGGCGAAGGCTTCGATGATCGAACCCACGTCGGAGTACTCGCCCAGGGACAGGTCGGGACCTGCGGTGATGTTCACCAGGATGCCGCGTGCGCCCTGCAGGTTCACGTCTTCGAGCAGCGGGTTGCGGATGGCCGCTTCGGTGGCTTCGCGCGCACGGTTCGGACCGCTGGCGCAGCCGGTGCCCATCATCGCCATGCCCATTTCGCTCATCACGGTGCGCACGTCGGCGAAGTCGACGTTGATCATGCCCGGACGCTTGATGATGTCGGAAATGCCGCGCACGGCGCCGGCCAGCACGTCGTCGGCCTTGGCGAAGGCGGACAGCAGGCTGGCGTCCTTGCCCAGGATGGTCAGCAGCTTCTCGTTCGGGATGGTGATCAGCGAGTCGACGCTTTCGGACAGCATGCGGATGCCTTCGTCGGCGATCTGCATGCGCTTGCGGCCTTCGAACGGGAACGGACGGGTCACGACCGCAACGGTCAGGATGCCCATTTCCTTGGCCACTTCGGCGATGATCGGCGCCGCACCGGTGCCGGTGCCGCCGCCCATGCCGGTGGTGATGAACACCATGTTGGTGCCGGCCAGGACTTCAGCGATGCGCTCGCGGTCTTCCAGCGCGGCCTGACGGCCGACTTCCGGGTTGGCGCCCGCACCCAGGCCCTTGGTCACGCCGGTGCCCAGTTGCAGGATGGTGCGCGCACCGATGTTCTTCAGGGCCTGGGCATCCGTGTTGGCGCAGATGAACTCGACGCCTTCGATGTTGCTCTTGACCATGTGATTGACGGCGTTGCCGCCGCCACCGCCGACACCGATAACCTTGATTACCGGGCTTGCGGGGATGTTGTCTACGAGTTCGAACATTTTCCCTCTCCTTACATTCTCTAGTTTTTTCGCCTACTGCCGTTTGTTGCGGTGCTGCGGTAAAGCTTCAGAAATTGCCTTGGACCCACTTCTTCAGTCGGTCGAGCAACGGCGCCTGCGGCTCGTCGTTGCTGTAGCTGTCGCGGCTGCCGATGCCCGAGAACGAGATCCCGTCGGACTGCTTCTGCAGGCCGTACATCAGCAGGCCCACGCCGGTCGAATAGATCGGGTTGCGCACCACGTCGTCGAGGCCCTTGACGCCGTGCGGCACGCCCAGGCGCACCGGCATGTGGAAGATTTCCTCGGCCAGCTCGGTGGCGCCTTCCATCTTCGAGGTGCCGCCGGTCAGGACGATGCCCGCCGGGATCAGGTCTTCGTAGCCGCTGCGGCGCAGTTCGGCCTGGATCAGGGTGAACAGCTCGTCGTAGCGCGGCTCGACCACTTCGGCCAGGGCCTGGCGGGACAGCTCGCGCGGCGGACGGTCGCCGACGCTCGGCACCTTGATGGTCTCGCCGGCGCCGGCCAGCTTGGCCAGGGCGCAGGCGTAGCGGATCTTGATCTCTTCGGCGTACTGGGTCGGGGTGCGCAGCGCCATGGCGATGTCGTTGGTCACCTGGTCGCCGGCGATCGGGATCACCGCCGTATGGCGGATGGCGCCTTCGGTGAAGATCGCGATGTCGGTGGTGCCGCCGCCGATGTCCACCAGGCACACGCCCAGTTCCTTTTCGTCGTCGGTGAGCACCGAGTAGGCCGAGGCCAGTTGCTCAAGGATGATGTCGTCGATTTCCAGGCCGCAGCGGCGCACGCACTTCTCGATGTTCTGCGCGGCGTTGACGGCGCAGGTGACCACGTGGACCTTGGCCTCCAGGCGCACGCCGGACATGCCCAGCGGCTCGCGCACGCCTTCCTGGTTGTCGATCACGTAGTCCTGCGGCAGGGTGTGCAGCACCCGCTGGTCGGCCGGGATCGCCACGGCCTGGGCGGCGTCGAGCACGCGCTCAAGGTCGGCGGAGCTGACTTCGCGGTCGCGGATCGCCACGATGCCGTGGGAGTTCAGGCTGCGGATGTGGTTGCCGGCCACGCCGACGAACGCCGAGTGGATCCGGCAGCCGGCCATCAGCTGCGCCTCTTCGATGGCGCGCTGGATCGACTGCACGGTGGATTCGATGTTCACCACCACGCCTTTCTTCAGGCCGCGGGACGGATGGGTGCCGATCCCGACGATATCGAGCGTGCCGTCGTCAGCGACCTCGCCTACCAGCGCCACCACTTTGGAGGTGCCGATATCCAGACCGACGATCATTTTGCCGCTTTGCACGTTTGCCATGGGTCCTGCCTCTTCTTAATTCTTTGCGACAGCGGGTTGGGCTGCCGGCGGCGCTACAGGTTCCCGCCAGCCAACGGCCAGGCCGTTGGCGTAGCGCAGATCGATGCGCGCAATGTTCGTAATCTGTTCTTTGAGCGTCTTGTCGTAGATGGCAATGAAGCGGCGCATCTTTTCCACCAGGTTGCCGCGTCCCAGCAGCAACTCGATGCCGGGGCCGGAACTACCGGCACCGGTGGTCAGGAACCAGCTGCCCCGCTCGCGCAGTTCCAGGCGCGCGATCGAGAAGCCCAACGGCCTGAGCATCTGGCTCAGCACCTGATACTGCTGCATCACTTGCTGCTGGGCCCGCTGGGGGCCGAACAGCTGCGGCAGGTGTTCGTAGTTCGCCAGTTCCTTGGGCGTGAACGCCTGGCCCTGGTTGTTGAGCAGCGACTCGTCGCCCCAACGGGCCACCGGCAACTGCTCTTCGAGGCGGATCACCACCTGGTCCGGCCACACCCGACGCACTTCGGCGTGGGCGATCCACGGCATCTGCTCAAGCTCCGTGCGCATGCTGGCCAGGTCGATGGTGAAGAAGCTCGACGCCACGTACGGGGCGATCCGCTGCTGCACCGCCTGCTGGCTGATGTAGCTCAGGTCCCCCTGCACCGCGATCTTGGTGATCGGCCGGTCGGCGTACGGCAGCAGCCGCTGCGCGCCTTCGTAGGTGCCGAACCCCAGGGCCACCAGCAGCACCGGCCAGAACAGCCCTTTGAGGAAGCCGAAATTGGCTTTGGGCAGGCGCGCGGACATCGGCTCTTTGGCCACCATGCGGCTGGCGCCCCGCGGCACCGGCTTGCGGCCGGGTGCGGAGGGCTGATGTCTGAGCTGTGCGCCTTGCATGGCCTTAACCTCGCGCGTCTGCTTCGACACTGGCGGCCAGGATGGCCAGAACCAGTTGCTGGAAATCCAGACCGGCGGCCCGGGCCGCCATCGGCACCAGGCTGTGGTCGGTCATGCCCGGAGCGGTGTTCACTTCCAGGAACCAGAACTGCCCGTCGGCGTCCTGCATCACGTCCGCACGTCCCCAGCCGGCGATGCCCAGCGCGTCGCAGGCCTTGGCCGTCAGGTCCATGAGTTCCTGTTCCTTGGCGGCATCGAGCCCGCACGGAATGCGGTACTGGGTATCGTTGGCGATGTACTTGGCGTCGTAGTCGTAGAACGTGTGGGGCGTGCCCAGGGCGATCGGCGGCAACACCTGGTCGCGCAGGGTGGCGATGGTGAACTCCGGACCCTGGATCCATTGCTCGACCAACACTTGCGAATCGTAGGTACTGGCCGCTTTCCAGGCGTCGATCAACTCGGACGCGGAAGTCACTTTGGCCATCCCGATACTTGAACCTTCATGGGCCGGTTTGACGATCAAAGGGAAGCCCAGTTCCGCCGCCGCCGAAATACAGTCCGCTTCGCTGCGCAGCACGGCGTGGCGCGGCGTCGGGATCCCGAGGCTGTGCCAGACCTGCTTGGTGCGCAGCTTGTCCATGGCCAGCGCCGAGGCCAGGATGCCGCTGCCGGTGTACGGAATGCCGGCGACTTCGAGCAGGCCCTGCATGCTGCCGTCCTCGCCGCCACGACCGTGGAGGATGATGAACGCGCGGTCGATCTTCTCGCTCAACAGGCGCTGCAGCAGGTCGTCGCCCACGTCGATGCCGAACGCGTCCACGCCGGCGCTCTGCAGCGCGGCGAGCACGGCGTTGCCGGACTTCAGCGAGACTTCACGCTCGGCGCTCTTGCCGCCGAACAGCACGGCGACGCGGCCGAAGTCTTTCGGCGCGATGGTGGAGAACAGGTTCGCGTAGGCAGCACTCATTTCAACTTCCCCTCGACCGGCGCCGCGACGGCCCCGGCGAACAACTCGCTTCTCAACAGTTTCGGCGCCAGGCCGCCGATGTCACCGGCGCCTTGGCACAGCAGAATGTCGCCGGCGCGCAGCAGCGGCTTGACCACCGGCGCCAGATCGGCGCCACGCTCGATGTAGATCGGGTCGAGCTGGCCGCGCTGACGGATGCTGTTGCACAGCTTGCGGCTGTCGGCGCCGGGGATCGGCTCTTCGCCGGCCGGGTAGACCTCCATCAGCAGCAGCACGTTGGCGTCGGCCAGCACGTTGACGAAATCGTCGTACAGGTCGCGGGTGCGGCTGTAGCGGTGCGGCTGGTAGACCATCACCAGGCGGCGCTCAGGCCAGCCGCCGCGCACGGCCTTGATCACGGCCGCGACCTCGGTCGGGTGGTGGCCGTAGTCGTCGACCAGCATCACGTTGCCGCCGTCCACCGGCAGCTCGCCGTAGACCTGGAAGCGCCGGCCCACGCCCTGGAAGCCCGACAGGCCCTGGACGATGGCTTCGTCGCTGACGCCTTCGTCGGTGGCGATGCAGATGGTCGCCAGGGAATTGAGCACGTTGTGGTTGCCGGGCATGTTCACCGACACCTCCAGCGGCTCGCGGTCGGGGCGCAGCACGGTGAAGAAGGTCTGCATGCCTTGCTGGCGCACGTTGATCGCGCGCACGTCGGCGTCTTCGCTGAAGCCGTAGGTCACGGTCGGACGCTTGACCTGCGGCAGGATCTCGCGCACCACCGGGTCGTCCAGGCACATCACCGCCAGCCCGTAGAACGGCAGGTTGTGCAGGAACTCGACGAAGGTCTTCTTCAGCTTGTTGAAGTCGCCGTCGTAGGTCGCCATGTGGTCGGCGTCGATGTTGGTGACCACGGCCACCAGCGGCTGCAGGTGCAGGAAGCTCGCGTCGCTCTCGTCCGCCTCGGCGACCAGGTAGCGGCTGGTGCCCAGCTGCGCGTTGGTGCCGGCGGCGTTCAGGCGCCCGCCGATGACGAAGGTCGGATCCAGGCCGCCGGCCGCGAACACCGAAGCGATCAGGCTGGTGGTGGTGGTCTTGCCGTGGGTGCCGGCGACGGCGATGCCGTGGCGGTAGCGCATCAGCTCGGCCAGCATCTCGGCACGGGGCACCACGGGAATGCGACGCTCAAGGGCGGTCGCCACTTCCGGGTTGGAGGTGTTGACCGCGCTCGACACCACCAGCACGTCGGCTGCGGCGGCGTTCTCGGCACGGTGGCCGATGAAGATCTGCGCGCCGAAGGACTCCAGGCGCTCGGTGACCGGGGAAGCCTTCAGGTCCGAACCGGACACGGCGTAGCCCAGGTTCAGCAGCACCTCGGCGATGCCGCACATGCCCACGCCGCCGATGCCGACGAAGTGGATGCGGCGGATGCGGCGCATTTCCGGTTGCGGCATGGCTTTCTGATTCTCAACCATGGGCCACCTCCAGGCAGGTGTCGACCACGCTACGGGTGGCATCGGGTTTGGCCAGACGGCGGGCCGCTTGGGCCATTTGTTCGAGTCGTTGCGGTTGCATCAAGACCTCTGTCAGGCGCGCGGCAAGGTCCGCTGCGCCGGTCGTTCTTTGCGGCATCAGGAAGGCAGCGCCTTCGCGGGCCAAATAATCGGCGTTGCGGGTCTGGTGATCGTCGATGGCGTGGGGCAAGGGCACCAGCATCGAAGGCAGACCGGCGGCGGCCAGTTCACTGATGGTCAGGGCGCCTGCGCGGCACACCACCAGGTCAGCCCAGCCATAGGCCTGGGCCATGTCTTTGATGAACGGCTGCACCTGCGCGTCGACGCCGGCGGCGCGGTAGCGCTCTGCAGTCACTTCATCGTGGTGCTTGCCGGCCTGGTGGAACACCTCCGGACGCAGGTCGGCAGCGACTTGCGCCAGGGCTTCAGGCAACAGCTTGTTCAACGGTTCTGCGCCCAGGCTTCCGCCCAGGATCAGCAAACGTGCCTTGCGACCGGCCAGGGCCTGCCGCGGCGTTTCGAGGAACAGCTCGCTGCGCACCGGGTTACCGGTGGTGCGGCGGCTGTCCGACAGGGTAAAGGTGTCGGGAAACGCTTCACACACCCGGGCGGCGAACGGCACCAGCATCCGATTGGCGGTGCCGGCCACGGCGTTCTGCTCGTGAACGATCACCGGCACGCCGGCCAGCTTCGCGGCGACACCGCCGGGGCCGGTCACATAACCGCCGAAACCGACCACGCACACCGGCTTGAGGCGGCGCATCACGGCACGGGCCTGCAGCACCGACTTGAGCAGCATGAACGGCGCCTTGAGCAGCGACAGCTTGCCCTTGCCCCGCAGGCCGGTGGCGTTGATGCGGTGCAGTTCCAGGCCTGCGGCCGGCACCAGGTCGTTCTCGATCCCGCGCGGGGTGCCGAGCCAGTGCACGGTGTAGCCGCGCGCCTGGAACTCGCGGGCACAGGCCAGCGCCGGGAACACGTGGCCGCCGGTGCCGCCGGCCATGATCAATACGTTAGCGCCCATGGTTCGGCTCCTCGGCGAAGTCGCTCTCATGGAATTCCATCTCTTCGCTGCCCAGGTGCGTGCGGCTCTCCCACTCGATCCGCAGCAGCAGGCCGAGGCAGGCGCAGCAGATCACCAGGGAGCTGCCGCCGTAACTGAGGAACGGCAAGGTCAGGCCCTTGGTCGGCAGCAGGCCGACGTTCACGCCGATGTTGATCAGGAACTGGCCGATCCACAGGAACGACAGCCCGTAAGCGACATAGGCGGCAAAAAACTGTTTGGCCTTCTCGGCCCACAGGCCGATGTACATGCCACGGATGCACACGAACACGAACAGCGCCACAGTGCACAGCGAACCCACGGCGCCCAGCTCCTCGGCCAGCACCGAGAACACGAAGTCGGTGTGGGCTTCCGGCAGGTAGAACTGCTTCTGCACGCTGTTGCCCAGGCCGACGCCCAGCCACTCGCCGCGGCCGAACGCGATCAGCGCCTGGGACAGCTGGTAACCGGCGCCGAACTGGTCGGCCCACGGGTCGGCGAAGTTGGTCAGACGCGCCATCCGGTACGGCTGCATCTGGATCAGCAGCACCACCGCCGCGACCGCCAGCACCACCATCAGGGAGAACCGGAACAGGCCGACGCCGCCCAGGAACAGCATCGCCGCGGCCGCGCCCATCATCACCACGGTGGCGCCGAAGTCCGGCTCCATCAGCAGCAGGCCCGCCATCGGCAGCAGCACGATGAACGGCTTGAAGAAGCCCATCCAGCTTTCGCGCACTTCCTTCTGCCGGCGCACCAGGTAGCCGGCCAGGTAGATCACCACGAACACCTTGGCGATCTCGGAGGGCTGCACGTTGAAGAAGCTGAAGCCGATCCAGCGCATCGAGCCGTTCACCTCCCGGCCGATGCCGGGAACGATCACCATCACCAGCAGGCCGAAGGCGCCGATCAGCATCATCCAGCCCATGCGCTGCCAGGTGGCGATCGGGATCATCATGGTCACGACGCAGGCGCCCAGCCCCAGCACGATGTAGATCAGGTGGCGGATCATGTAATAGAGGGCGCTGCCCGACTGGGCCGCCGCCACTTCGGTCGACGCCGAGGCGATCATGATCAGCCCGAGCCCCAGCAGCGCCAGGCAGCCGGCGAGCATCGGGAAGTCGAGGTCGATGCCGCGTCCGGTGATGATCGGCGACGGGTACGGCTTGATGATCCCTTTCAGGCTCATGCCAGATCCTCCACGGTGCGGACGAACTGGTGGCCCCGGTCTTCGTAGTTCTTGAACATGTCGAAACTGGCGCAGGCCGGCGACAGCAGCACCACATCGCCCGGGCGGGCGGCGGCGCGGCATTGCGCAACGGCTTCGGCCAGGGAGCCGGCACGGATCAGCGGCACGGCGTCGCCGAGGGCCTCGCCGATCTTGTCGCTGTCGCGGCCCATCAGGACCACGGCGCGGCAGTGGGCCGCCACCGGATCGCGCAGGTCATGGAATTCGGCGCCCTTGCCGTCGCCGCCGGCGATCAGCACGATCTTGCCGTCGATGTCCGCGCCCAGGCCTTCGATGGCGGCCAGCGCGGCGCCGACGTTGGTGGCCTTGGAGTCGTTGTAATAGCCGACGCCGTCCACGTCACGCACCCACTGGCAGCGGTGCTCGAGGCCGGCGAAGTTGCGCAGCGCCGCGAGCATCGCGTCGAACGGCAGGCCGACCGCATGGCCGAGCGCCAGCGCCGCCAGGGCGTTGGACTGGTTGTGGGCGCCGCGGATCTTCAGTTCGCGCACCGGCATCAGGTTCTGGAATTCGAAGGCCAGCCACTTCTCGCCGTCCTCTTCGCGAATGCCGAACGCCTTGAAGTCCGGTTTGGTCAGGCCGAAGGTCCAGCACGGCTGGCCCTCGCCCATCAACGGACGGCTCAGGGCGTCCTGGCGGTTGACCACGAACTGCTTGGCGCCCCGGAAGATCCGGTGCTTGGCCAGGTGGTAGGCCGGCAGGCCGCTGTAGCGGTCCATGTGGTCTTCGCTGATGTTGAGCACGGTCGCCACTTCGGCGTTGAGCTGGTCGGTGGTCTCCAGCTGGAAGCTCGACAGCTCCATCACGTACAGCTCGACGTCGTCGCTCAGAAGGTCCAGCGCCGGTGTGCCGAGGTTGCCGCCCACCGCCACGCGTTTGCCGGCGGCAGCCGCCATCTCGCCGACCAGGGTGGTGACGGTGCTTTTCGCGTTGGAGCCGCTGATGGCCACGATCGGCGCCTTCGCGTTGCGCGCGAACAGCTCGATGTCGCCGGACAGTTTCACGCCACGGGCCGCTGCGGCCTGCAGGGCCGGGGTCGCCAGCGCCAGGCCGGGGCTCACGTAGAGTTCGTCGGCACGGCACAGGAACTCGACGTCCAGCTCGCCACAACGCACTTCCACGTGCGGATAGTCACGCTTGAGCGTGGCCAGTTCCGGCGGGTTTTCCCGCGTGTCGGCCACCGCAAACGCCACGCCCCGGTTCGCCAGGAAGCGAACCAGGGACATGCCGCTCTTGCCGAGGCCGACAATGATGCGGAAGTGGTCGGAAGCGATCAGGGACACTCGTTCTACCTCAGCTTCAGGGTGGCAAGGCCGATCAGCACGAGAATCACGGTGATGATCCAGAAACGGACGATCACGCGCGGCTCGGGCCAGCCCTTGAGTTCAAAGTGGTGGTGGATCGGCGCCATGCGGAACACGCGGCGGCCGGTCAGTTTGAAAGAGGCGACCTGGATGACCACCGAGAGGGTCTCCATCACGAACACGCCGCCCATGATGAACAGGACGATTTCCTGGCGCACGATCACGGCGATGGTGCCCAGCGCGGCGCCCAGCGCCAGCGCGCCGACGTCGCCCATGAAGACTTGGGCCGGATAGGTGTTGAACCACAGGAAGCCCAGGCCGGCGCCGATCAGCGCGCCGCAGAACACGATCAGTTCGCCCGCGCCCGGCACGTAAGGGATCAGTAGGTATTCGGCGAACTTCACGTTGCCCGACAGGTAGCAGAAGATGCCCAGGCCGCCGCCGACCATCACGGTCGGCATGATCGCCAGGCCGTCGAGGCCGTCGGTCAGGTTGACCGCGTTGCTCGACCCGACGATCACGAAGTAGGTCAGCACGATGAAGCCGGCGCCCAGCGGAATGCTGTAGTCCTTGAGCATCGGCAGGATCAGGGTGGTTTCCACCGGCGTCGCGGCGGTCATGTAAAGGAAGATCGCGGCGCCGAGGCCGAACACCGACTGCCAGAAATACTTCCAGCGGCTCGGCAGGCCACGGGAGTTCTTCTCGATCACCTTGCGGTAGTCGTCGACCCAGCCGATGGCGCCGAACAGCAGGGTCACCAGCAGCACGACCCAGACGTAACGGTTGGTGAGGTCGGCCCACAGCAGAGTGCTGACGCCGATGGACGACAGGATCAGGGCGCCGCCCATGGTCGGCGTACCCGACTTGGACAGGTGCGATTGCGGGCCGTCGTTGCGCACGGCCTGGCCGATCTGGCGGTTCTGCAGGGTGCGGATCATCCATGGGCCGTAGCACAGCGACAGGACCAGCGCGGTCAGCACACCGAGGATCCCGCGCAGGGTCAGGTACTGGAAGACCGCGAAGCCTTTGTAGAACTGTTGCAGATACTCCGCTAGCAGCAGCAGCATTAATGTTTCTCCAGACTGGAACCGCACAGGGCCGCCACGATGTTTTCCATCGCCGCGCTGCGCGAGCCCTTGATCAAAATGGTGGTGTTTTTGTCCTGTTCGGCGGCCAGGGCCTGGATCAGTTCGGCCTGGGTGCCGAAGTGATGCGCCTGCGCACCGAAAGCGTTCACGGCATGGGCCATCAGCGGGCCGACGGCGTAAAGCGCGGAAACCTTGCCCCGGGCGTACTCGCCCACGTCGCGGTGCCCCTGCTCCGCCCAGTCGCCCAACTCGCCGATGTCCCCGAGCACCAGAACGGTGCGGCCGGAAAAGCCGGCGAGTATATCAACGGCCGCGCACATGGAGGTGGGGTTTGCGTTGTAGGTGTCGTCGATCACGCGTTGGCCGTTCTTGGCCAGTTGCGCGACGGTGCGGCCCTTGACCGGCTGCACCGCGCCGAGCCCGGTGGCGATGCCGAACGGCGACACGCCCAGGGCATGGGCGGCAGCGGCGGCGGCCAGGGCGTTGGCGACGTTGTGGGTGCCGAGCAGGTTCAGCTGCACCCGCTCGGAGCCTGCCGGCCCGTGCAGGGTGAACGCCGGGCAGCCGCGCGCGTCGGTGGCCAGGTCGCTGGCACGGAAATCCGCCTGCGGGTTGTTCAGGGCGAAGGTCAGCACCTTGCGCCCGCCCGCCCGGGCCTTCCAGATGCCGAAAGCCTTGTCGTCGAGGTTCAGCACTGCGGTGCCGTCGGCGGCCAGCCCTTCGATGATTTCGCCCTTGGCCTCGACGATCTTCTCCGGCCCGCCGAACTCGCCGACGTGGGCGGTGCCTGCGTTGTTGAGGATCGCCACATGGGGTTTGGTCAAGCCGACGGTGTAGGCGATCTCACCCAGGCGCGAAGCCCCCAGCTCGATCACCGCCGCGCTGTGTTCCGGGGCGAGTTCGAGCAGGGTCAGCGGGACGCCGAGGTCGTTGTTCAGGTTGCCGCGGGTCGCGTGCACCGAGCCACGGGTGCGCAGGATGCCCGCAAGCATCTCCTTGACCGTGGTCTTGCCGCTGGAGCCGGTCACGGCCGCCACCGGATGGGTGAACGCGGCACGGTTGAGCGCACCCAACTGGCCCAGGGCCTGACGGGTGTCCTTGACCAGCAGTTGCGGCAGCGTGCTGTCGGCGATCTCGCGCTCGACCAGCGCCGCGACCGCGCCTTTGGCGGCGACGTCGTTGAGGTAGTCGTGACCGTCGAAACGCGGGCCGGTCAGGGCGATGAACAGTTGGCCGGGCTTGATCGCGCGGCTGTCGATGCTGACGCCGTCGAAGCTCGCGTCGCCGGCGATCAGCCGTGCGTCGAGGGCGTTGGTCAGTTCGCTGAGTTTCAGAGCCTTAAGCATGGGCCACCTCCCACGCGGTCAGGGCATGATCGGCTTCCACCAGATCGGAAAAGGCATGCCGCTGGCCGTTGATTTCCTGATAGTCCTCATGGCCCTTGCCGGCCAGGACGATCACGTCGTCGGCCGAAGCGCCGGCGATCAATTGAGCGATGGCCTGGCCGCGGCCGGCCACGAAGGTGACGTTATCCACAGCCGCGAAACCGGCGCGGATGTCGTCGAAGATCTGCGCCGGGTCTTCCGTGCGCGGGTTGTCGTCGGTGACCAGCACGCGGTCGGCCAGACGCTCCACCACTTCGGCCATCAGCGGACGCTTGCCGCGGTCACGGTCGCCGCCGCAGCCGAACAGGCACAGCAGTTGGCCTTTGACGTGCGGGCGCAACGCGGTCAGAACCTTTTCCAGCGCATCCGGCGTGTGGGCGTAGTCGACCACCACCAGGGGCTGGTTGCCGCCGCCCAGGCGCTGCATGCGTCCGGCCGGGCCTTCAAGCTTCGGCAGCACCTTGAGGATTTCGTCCAGCGGGTAGTCGAGGCCGAGCAACGCGCCGACCGCCGCCAGCACGTTGCTCAGGTTGAAGCGGCCCAGCAGCGTGCTGCGCAGGTGATGTTCGCCCTGGGGCGTGACCAGCGTGGCGCGCACGCCGTGGTCGTCGAACTGCGCTTCGCGGCAATAGAGGTAGGCGCCGCTGTCGAGCAGGCTGTAGGTGATCAGCCGCGACTCGCGCTGTTCGGCGGCCAGTTGCCGGCCGAAGTCGTCGTCGAGGTTGACCACCCGGCATTTCAGGTCGTTCCAGGCGAACAGCCTGGCCTTGGCCGCCGCGTAGGCTTCCATGGTGCCGTGATAGTCGAGATGGTCGCGGGACAGGTTGGTCATCACCGCCACATCGAAGGCCAGCGCCGTGACCCGGCCCTGATCCAGGCCGTGGGACGACACTTCCATGGCCACGGCCTTGGCGCCGGCCTTTTTCAGGTCGCCCAGGGTCGCCTGCATGGCGATCGGGTTCGGCGTGGTGTGCAGGCCGCTCTGCAGCGCGCCGTAGAAACCGGAACCGAGGGTGCCGACGATGCCGCAGTGCTGGCCGAGCAGGTCCAGGGCCTGGGCCACCAGTTGGGTCACGCTGGTCTTGCCGTTGGTGCCGGTCACGCCGATCAGGTTCAGGTGATGGCTGGGCTCGCCGTAGAAGCGCCCGGCGATGTCCGACAGCTGCGCCGCCAGGCCCTTGACCGGAATCAGCGGCACATCGGTGATCGGCAGCACGGTGGCGCCCTGCACTTCATAGGCCACGGCGGCCGCGCCGCGCTCCAGCGCGTCGGCGATGTGGGCACGGCCGTCGAACTTGCCGCCCGGCACCGCGAGGAACAGGTCGCCGGCGCGCACGTTGCGGCTGTCCAGCGCCAGTTCACGGATCAGCAGATCGTGGCCGGCGTGGGGGAATATCTTGTTCAGACTCAGAGACATCAGCCGCGCCCTCCATTGGCTTTCAGCGGAACGGCCGGGGTGGCGTTGGCCTGTTGTGTGGTCGGCAGGTTGTCCGGGGTGACGTTCATCAGGCGCAGGGTGCCGGACATCACGCGGCTGAACACCGGCGCCGACACCAGACCGCCGAAGTAGCCGGCCTTGGTCGGTTCATCGATCACCACGACGATGGCGTAACGCGGATCGCTCATCGGGCCGAAGCCGGCGAACAACGAACGGTAGGAGTTTTCGGCGTAGCCCTTGGTGCCCACCGACGTCTTGCGCGCCGTACCGGACTTGCCGCCCACGTGGTACGCCGGCACCTGAGCACGGAACACGCCGCGCGGGGCCTCGATCACCTGCTGCAGCATGCCTTGCATGGTTTTCGCCACGGCCTCCGGCAGCACCTGGGTAGTCTGCGGGGCCTTGTCGGTCTTGATCAGGGTCAGCGGCGCGAGGCGGCCGTTGTTGGCCAGCGCCGAGAACGCGTGCACCAGCTGGATCGCGGTGACGGACACGCCGTAGCCGTAGGACAGCGTCGCCGTTTCGGCCTTGCGCCAGTCCCGGTAGTTCGGCAGGTTGCCTACACGCTCGCCGGGGAAGCCCAGGCCGGTGTCCTGGCCGAGGCCCAGCTTCTGCGCGAGGCGGAAAATGGTCTCGCCGCCGATGTCGAACGCGACCTTGCTCATGCCGACGTTACTGGAGTTGATCAGGATGCCGGTCATGTCCAGCACCGGGCCTTCGGTCTTGGACACGTCCTTGATGGTGTACTTGCCGATCTGCAGGCTGCCCGGATACACCTCGACGGTGTCGCTCGGTTTCCAGCGCCCGCTCTCGATGGCGGCGCTCATGGAGATGGCCTTCATGGTCGAACCCGGCTCGAACACGTCAATCATCGCCCGGTTGCGCATCATCGCCGGCTGCAGGTAGCGGCGGTTGTTCGGGTTGTAGGTCGGCTGGTTGACCATGGCCAGGATCTCGCCGGTCTTCACGTCCATGATCACCAGGCTGCCGGCCTTGGCACCGTTCTCGATGATCGCGTTGCGCAGTTCGCGGTTGGCCAGGTACTGCAGGCGCAGGTCAATCGACAACGCCAAGGGCTTGCCGGCCTTGGCGTTCTTGGTGACCTGGACATCCTTGATCAGCCGACCGCGCCGATCCTTGATGACCTGTCGTTTGCCCGGCACCCCGGCGAGCCATTCGTCGTAGGCGAGCTCGACGCCTTCGCGGCCGTGGTCGTCGATGTCGGTGAAGCCGACCATGTGCGCGGTGACTTCGCCGGCCGGGTAGAACCGGCGGAACTCTTCGATGCCGTAGACGCCCGGCACTTTCAGGTCGAGCACGGCCTGGCCCTGCTCGGGGGTCAGCCCGCGCACCAGGTAGATGAATTCTTTGTTCGCCTGCGCCTCGAGGCGTTCGGCCAGGGCTTTGGGATCCTGCCCCAGCGCAGCCGCCAATGCCGGCCACTTCTCTTTGGCCAGTTGCATTTCCTTGGCGTTGGCCCACAGGGTGGTCACCGGCGTGCTCACGGCGAGCGGTTCGCCGTTGCGGTCGGTGATCAGGCCACGGTGCGCCGGAATCGGAATGTGACGCACGCTGCGCGCATCGCCCTGACCTTTGAGGAAGTCACGGTCCACCACCTGCAGGTCGATGATGCGCCAGCAGATCGCCGCGACCATGATGCCGAGCAGCCCCACCACCAGGCGGAACCGCCATGGGAAGAGTGCGCCTTCGAGCTTCATCATGGCGCCACCATCTTCACGTCAGCCGCGCCGGGGATGTGCATCTTCAGTTGTTCGGTGGCCAGCACTTCGATGCGGCTGTGGGCAGTCCAGGTGCTCTGCTCCAGGATCAGCCGGCCCCACTCGGCCTGCGCCTTGTCGCGCACGCTCAGCTCGTTGTACAGGGTGTTGAGCAGCTGCCGGTTCCAGTGGGCGCTGTAGGACACGCCGATGGCCGACACGAGCACGCCGATGAACAGCAGCAGCATGAAGAAGCTGCCGCCCGGCAGGGGCTTGGCGAATAGCTTGCTCACCGCAGCTTCTCCGCCACACGCATGACCGCGCTGCGCGAGCGCGGGTTGGCCTTGAGCTCGGCGTCGGAGGCCGTCTGCGCCTTGCCATGGACCTTGATCTTGGGTTCGAACGCCACGTGCCGGACCGGCAGGTTGCGCGGCAGGTTGTCGGCCTCGCCCTTCACCAGCTTGCGCATGAACAGCTTGACGATGCGGTCTTCCAGCGAATGGAAACTGATGACCACCAGACGGCCGCCGACCTCCAGGCACTCGAGCGCGGCTTCAAGGCCTGCCTCCAGGTCGCCCAGTTCGTTGTTGACGTGGATGCGCAGGCCCTGGAACGCGCGGGTCGCCGGGTTCTTGCCCTTTTCCCAGGCCGGGTTGGCGACCTTGAGGACTTCGGCCAGATCGCCGGTGCGTTCGAACGGCGTGACATCGCGGCGCTCGACCACGGCACGGGCCATGCGACCGGAGAAACGCTCCTCGCCGTATTCCTTGAACACCCGGGCGATCTCTTCGACCGGTGCGGTGTTGACGAACTCCGCCGCACTGATGCCGCGGGACGGATCCATGCGCATGTCCAGCGGACCGTCGTTGAGGAAACTGAACCCGCGCTCCGGGTCGTCTAGCTGCGGCGAAGACACGCCCAGGTCGAGCAGGATGCCGCTGACCTTGCCGGACAGACCGCGCTCGGCCACTTCCGCGCCGAGCTCGGCAAAGCTGCGCTGCACAACGACAAAGCGGCCGTCTTCGGCCGCTAGCGTTTGCCCGGTGGCAATCGCCTGAGGATCCTTGTCGAATCCGAGGAGCCGCCCGTCAGGGCCCAGCTTGCTGAGGATCAGCCGGCTGTGCCCGCCGCGCCCGAACGTGCCATCCAGATAGCAGCCATCAGGACGTACGGCGAGAGCCTCGACGGCTTCGTCAAGCAGTACGGTGATGTGGTTGAAGCCGCTATCAATAGTCACAGGATCAGATCACGCAGTTCGTCGGGCATGGCGCCCGGTTGTTGTATGGCAGCGAGGTCGGCGGCGGAAACCGCGTTCCAGGCATCTTCGTCCCACAGTTGGAACTTGTTCAGTTGGCCCACCAGCATGGCGCGCTTGTCGAGCTTCGCGTATTCGCGCAGACGCGGCGGAACCAGGAAACGGCCGCTGCCGTCGAGTTCGAGGTCGACGGCGTTGCCGATCAGCAAACGTTGCAGGCGACGGTTCTCTTCGCGGAGCGAAGGAAGCGCGCGCAACTTGGTTTCAATAATTTCCCACTCATCGAGCGGGTAGACACACAGACACGGATCAACGGCGTCGATCGTGACGATCAACTGCCCGGAACTACGCGAAACGAGCTCGTCACGGTACCGGCTCGGCATGGCGAGACGGCCCTTTGCATCGAGACTGATAGCGTTGGCTCCGCGAAACACGGCTGCGTTTCTCCAATTTTTAGCGTTTTGAGCTCAGAAAACCCACTTCATGCCACTTTCCGCCACTTGCGCACACTATAGGAATGCGCCCACCACACCGTCAAGGCGCGGATTAAAGGAAAACCCTTACAGAACGGAGATTTAGGAGCATAAAAGGAGGCACAACGAGAATCCGGCGGACACCTGCGACCAATAACCTGAAGCAGCACTGAAAGCTGCGCTCGAAAGTTAAAGTGATTTGTTAAGAGTAAGATCTTTTCGGTATTACAAAAGCGCTTCTGCTGTTGAATGAAGCAAGGTGGGAAATGGCTACTACGGCATCGGCCGCTGCCGGATCTCCGGCGCAGGCCTGCTGCTAATAAACAGCCCCGTCGCCTTTAATTCAAGCAGGGAAAGAAAAAAGGTGGAGAGTCGATCTGTAAGCCGGGTTCTGTCTTGAACAGTCATTCGTCTACGATGGCCATCACTGGACACCTTTAGCAACCTACCCGGTCCCAGCGCGGGCCACGCCTTGGGACCCTATTTGGTCTTGCTCCAAGTGGGGTTTACCTAGCCACGAACTGTTGCCAGTCGTGCGGTGCGCTCTTACCGCACCTTTTCACCCTTACCGGCGCCGAAGCGCTTAGGCGGTTGTTTTCTGTGGCACTTTCCGTAGGCTCGCGCCTCCCAGGCGTTACCTGGCACTTCGCCCTATGGAGCCCGGACTTTCCTCCCCCCCCTAATTCTCATAGGGGGCAGCGACTGTCCGATCGACTCTCCGCCGCGCAGGTTAACGGCAGAGCGCCCGAAGAACAAGCGCTAATGGCCATCAGAGCCGTCTGGGCGACGGGTTACGCGCCTTTTTGCCGATCCAGCGCCACCTGGTACAGCACGTTCTTGCGCTCGCCGGTGATTTGCGCCGCCAGGGCCGCCGCACGCTTGAGCGGCATTTCCTCAAGCAGCAGATCGAGGATGCGCAGGGCTTCGGCACTGACCGCCTCGTCCGACTCCGGCGCCGTCCAGCCGGCGACCACCACCACGCACTCGCCGCGCTGCTGGTTGCTGTCCGCCTCGACGAACGCGCGCAGCTCGGCCAGCGGCAAGCCCTTGAGCGTCTCGAAGGTCTTGGTCAGTTCACGGGCCAGCAGCGCCGGACGCTCGGCGCCGAACACCGCTTCCATGTCCTGCAGGCATTCGAGGATGCGGTGCGGCGCCTCATAGAAGATCAGCGTGCGGGGTTCTTCCTTGATGGCCTCCAGGCGCGCGTTGCGCCCCACCGCCTTGGCCGGCAGGAAACCTTCGAAGATGAAGCGGTCGGACGGCAGGCCCGCCGCCGACAGCGCGGCGATCAGCGCACAGGCGCCCGGCACCGGCACCACATTGATCCCGGCGGCCCGGGCCTGGCGCACCAGGTGATAGCCCGGGTCGGAGATCAGCGGCGTCCCGGCATCCGAGATCAGCGCCACGTTGTCGCCCGCCAGCAGGCGGGTGATGAAGCGGCTGCCTTCGTCGCGCTCGTTGTGCTCGTGGCAGGCCGCCAGCGGCGTGTTGATGCCGAAGTGCTGCATCAGACGCTGGGAGTGCCGGGTGTCCTCGGCGGCGATCAGCGCCACCTCGCGCAGGATCTTCAGCGCACGGGCACTGATGTCGTCCAGGTTGCCGATGGGCGTCGCCACCACATAAAGCGAGCCGGCAGCGGAATTCAAAGCACCTGGAGCAGTCAAAGCGCGCACCTCAAGATCGGTAAAAGCCGGCATTGTAGCGCGTCAGGCGACGGGCGACGTGCTTTGGATCGACAGGGCCCGTCGCCGGCCGGCGTGACGCCGCAACATTTGCTGCGGATAAATTAACGGTTTCGTACCGGCGACATCGCGCCCCGGCCAGCGCTTGGGTACAATTCCACGCTAATTTGATCGAGTATTCAGGAACACTTACATGATCGCTTGTCTGCGGCTGCTCACTGCCCTCTGCCTCGTTGCCTTGCTGGCGGCCTGCGCCAGTTCCCCTTCCTCCAGCCTTGGCGAACTTCCACGGACTCCGGACGCCAGCATCGAGCAACTGCTCGAACAGGCCGCCCAGAGCAAATCCCCGGACAAGGCCGCCCTGCTGCGCCTGAGCGCTGCGGACCTGGCCTATCGCCAAGGCAATGCCGGGCAGTCCGCGCAGATCCTGCAGCAAGTGCCGATGGAGCAGCTCAAGCCCGGCCAGCAGGTCTTCGCCGCCACCCTGTCGGCGGAGCTGGCCATGACCCGCAACCAGCCGAAGGCCGCGCTGACCGCCCTGAGCCATCCGAGCCTGCAACGCCTGGGTGAACTTTCCGAGGCGCAGCAAGTGCGCACCGGCACCGTTCACGCCCGCGCCCTGGAGGCCGACGGCCAGACCCTGGCCGCCGCACGCGAGCGCATCTTCATCGCGCCGATGCTCGAAGGCGAAGCCGCCGCCAAGAACCACGAAGCGATCTGGACACTGGTCGCCTCGCTGCCGACCGACCAACTGCAGGCCAACGCCACCGACGACCTCGGCGGCTGGATGAGCCTGGCCCTGGCCGTCAAGACCGCCGGCACCCTGGAACAGCAACAGGCCGCCATCGACGCCTGGCGCTCGCAGCATCCCAAGCACCCGGCTGCCATCACCCTGCCGCTGCCGCTGACCAAGCTCAAGGAACTGGCCAGCCAGCCCCTGAGCAAGATCGCCCTGCTGCTGCCCCAGGACGGCCCGCTGGCCTCGGTCGGCAAAGCGCTGCGCGACGGCTTCATGGCCGCCCACTACCAGGCCCAGCAGGCCGGCCAGAAGCCGCCGGCCATCGAGTTCTACGACAGCTCGCGCCTGACCAATCTCGATGAGTTCTACCGCAAGGCCCAGGCCGACGGCGTACAACTGGTCGTCGGCCCGCTGGAGAAGCCGCTGGTCAAACAACTGAGCACCCGTCCGCAACTGCCGATCACCACCCTGGCCCTGAACTACAGCGAAGGCGACCAAGGCCCGGCACAACTGTTCCAGTTCGGCCTGGCCGCTGAAGACGAAGCCCGCGAAGTGTCCCGCCGCGCCCGCGCCGACGGCCTGCACCGCGCAGCGATCATGGTGCCGCGCGGCGAATGGGGCGACCGCGTCCTGCGCGCGTTCAGCCAGGACTGGCAAGCCAACGGCGGCAGCATCGTCGCCACCGAACGCGTCGATCAGCCGGTGCAACTGGCCCAGCAGATCGCCGACATGTTCCAGCTGCGCCAGAGCGAGGCCCGCGCCAAGAGCCTGCAGAACGCCGCCGGCACCAACGTCGCCGCGCAGCCGTCGCGCCGTCAGGACATCGAGTTCATCTTCCTGGCCGCCACCCCGCAGCAGGCCCAGCAGATCAAGCCGACCCTGAACTTCCAGTACGCCGGCGACGTGCCGGTCTACGCCACCTCCCACGTGTTCAGCGCCAGCGGCGACGTGAACCAGTACAACGACATGAACGGCATTCGCTTCTGCGAAACCCCATGGCTGCTGGACGCCAACGATCCGCTGCGCAAGCAGGTGACCGCGCAGTGGCCGCAGGCCGCCGGCAGCCTCGGCCGCCTGTATGCGATGGGCGTCGACGCCTACCGCCTGGCGCCGCGCCTGGGCCAGCTCAAGGCCATGCCGGACAGCCGCATCGAAGGCCAGTCGGGCAGCCTGGGCATGACCCAGAGCCAGCGCGTCGTGCGTCAGCTGCCATGGGCCGAGTTCGTCAGCGGCCAGGTCCAGCGCCTGCCGGACACCCCGCGCTGATGCCCGACAGGTCACGCCAGCAAAGCGGCAAGGATGCCGAGCGCCAAGCGCTCGATCATCTGCAGCACCAGGGTCTGCGCCTGCTGGCGCAGAACTGGATGTGCAAACGCGGCGAGCTTGATCTGGTCATGCTCGATGGCGATACAGTAGTATTCGTCGAAGTCCGCTACCGGAAGAACACCCAATGGGGCGGCGCACTCGACAGCGTCGATGAGCGCAAACGGCAAAAACTGATTTTCGCCGCGCAGTATTTTCTTCAGCGCGAACCGCGCTGGGCCAATTCTCCCTGCCGCTTCGACGTGGTGGCCATCGACAACCGTCCCGATCAACTGAACTGGCTGCAGAATGCGTTCGACAGTTGAGCGCCGGCGGCGCCCCGGACATCGTCACCCAACTCTTTTTTGCTCTTTGCTTTGCGGGCAGCACATTCACGTGCCGGACAGCCGCGCCAATTAAGGTCACACAGATGGACATGCAATCCCGAATTCGCCAGCTCTTTCAAGCCAGCATCGACACCAAGCAACAGGCGATGGACGTACTTGCACCGCACATCGAGCAAGCCAGCCAGGTGATGGTCAACGCCCTGCTCAACGAAGGCAAAATGCTGTCTTGCGGCAACGGCGGCTCGGCCGGCGACGCCCAGCACTTCTCTTCGGAACTGCTCAACCGCTTCGAACGCGAGCGCCCGAGCCTGCCGGCCATCGCCCTGACCACCGACAGCTCGACGATCACCTCGATCGCCAACGACTACAGCTACAACGAGGTGTTCTCCAAGCAGATCCGCGCCCTCGGCCAGCCGGGCGACGTGCTGCTGGCGATTTCGACCAGCGGCAACTCGGCGAACATCATTCAGGCGATCCAGGCCGCACATGACCGCGAAATGATTGTCGTAGCATTGACCGGACGCGACGGCGGCGGCATGGCTTCCCTGCTGCTGCCCGAAGACGTCGAGATCCGCGTTCCGGCCAACGTCACCGCACGTATTCAAGAAGTCCACTTGCTGGCGATCCATTGCCTTTGCGATCTGATCGACAGCCAACTGTTCGGGAGTGAAGAATGACCCCTAATCGCCTCGGCCTCCTGGCCCTGACCCTGTGCCTCGGCATCAGCGGCTGCACCTCGGTGGTGAACGCCAGCCGTGAAGCCCCCATCGACGATGACCGCGGCACCCGCACCTTCGGCAGCAAGATCGACGATTCGCTGATCGAGACCAAGGTCGGCGTCAACGTGGCCAAGGCCGACGTCGGCCTGGACAAGGATTCGCACATCGTCGTCACCAGCTTCAACGGCGTGGTGCTGTTGGCCGGCCAGACGCCGCGCGCAGACCTCAAGGCCAAGGCCGAACAGGCAGCCGCCAACGTGCAGCGCGTGAAGACCGTGCACAACGAGCTGCAGGTGATCCAGCCCTCTTCCCTGCTCGCCCGCCAGAACGACGCCTGGCTGACCACCAAGATCAAGACCCAGATGCTCACCGACGCCAACATTCCGGGCTCGCGCATCAAGGTCGTGACCGAGAACGGCATCGTCTATCTGCTGGGGCTGCTGACCAAGCAGGAAGCCGCCCAGGCCACCAACCTGGTTCAGGGTGTTTCCGGCGTGCAGAAGATCGTGAAGCTGTTCGAGTACATCGACTGACGACCGTCAGGCACCAAAGCTCAAAGCCCCCGCTTCTGCGGGGCACAAAAAAAGGCGATCCGGTTGGATCGCCTTTTTTTGTCACTTCACCACTTTCAGGCTTGGCCGGCCGCTCGGGCGCGGCGGTTCGCTGTCCGGCGGCGGCACGTCGTCATCCGGCTCGATGTCCTCTTCGTCATCCATCGGCGACTCGAGGTCGAACACCATGCCCTGGCCGTTTTCCCGGGCATAGATGCCGAGGATCGCGCCGATCGGCACGTACAGGCTGTGCGGGACGCCACCGAAGCGGCCTTCGAAGGTCACGACGTCGTTGTCCATGTGCAGATGGCGAACGGCATTGGGCGAAATGTTCAGCACGATCTGCCCGTCGCTGGCGAAGCCCTGCGGCACCTGCACCGCCGGGTATTCGGCATTGACCAGCATGTGCGGGGTGCAGTCGTTGTCCACAATCCACTCGTAGAGCGCGCGGACCAGATAAGGTCGACTGGAATTCATAGCGGCTCCTTAAGCCTTAGCGCATGTCGCGTTCGACGCCAGACAGACTCGCCTGGAAAGCCTCACGCGCAAACTGGCGCTCCATGTAATCAAGCAACGGCTTGGCCGGCCGCGGCAGTTCGATGCCCATGACCGGCAAACGCCAGAGTATGGGCAATAGGCAGCAGTCCACCAGACTTTGTTCCTCACTGAGGAAGAACGGCTTGTCGGCGAACAGCGGCGACACGCCTGTCAGGCTTTCGCGCAGCTCCTTGCGCGCCACCACGCGGGCCGCCTCCTTGGAGCGCGGATCCAGGATCAGATCCACCTGACCGCACCAGTCGCGCTGGATGCGGTGCATCAGCAGACGGCTGTTGGCACGCGCCACCGGATAGACCGGCATCAACGGCGGGTGCGGGTAACGCTCATCCAGGTACTCCATCACCACAGTCGACTCCCACAACGCCAGGTCGCGGTCGACCAGGGTGGGCAGGCTGCCGTAAGGGTTTACCTCAATCAGTTTAGGCGGCTGGCGGCCAGCCTCCACGTAAATGATTTCGGCGCTGACACCCTTCTCGGCAAGCACGATGCGCACTCGGTGGGAATAGTGGTCGGCGGGGTCGGAGTAACAGGCCAACCGATTGGTCACGCCCATGGCGATCCTCCTCGCTTGTTGAATTGATCGGAACCGGAAAAGCACGCGCGCCCAGAGGGCGCCTCCCGCAAAGCCTGGCCAACCAGACCTTGCGTCACCGGAGGCGCCCCTGGGCGCGCGCGATCGACAGCAATGGTTTGAAGCGTTATCAGTGCACGTCTTTCCAGTATTCACGCTTGAGCAGGTAGGCGAACACAAAGAAGAACGCCAGGTACAGCAAGACGTAGGTACCGATGCGCTGATGCTGCAGCTTGACCGGGTTAGCCGAGTAAGCCAGGAAGGTTACCAGATTCTTCACCTTCTCATCGAACTGCTCTTCGTTCAGCGTGCCGGTCTTCGGCACGATGGTCAGCTGGTCGCAGGCTTCGTGGGTCAGCGGCGTGCCGGTCAACGGGTCGTATTGCTTCTTGCCGTCGTCGACGATCTGCACCTGTTTGCAGCCCACGACCTGGCGACCTTGCAGGCCGACCAGCACGTTAGGCATGCCGACGTTCGGGAAGACCTTGTTGTTCACGCCCCATGGACGCGCCGGGTCTTCGTAGAACGACTTCAGGTAACCGTAGAGCCAGTCGGTGCCGCGGACACGGGCCACCAGTGTCAGGTCCGGCGGCGCTGCGCCGAACCAGGTCTTGGCGTCGGCCGGCTGCATGCCGATGCTCATGTGGTCGCCGATCTTGGCGCCGGTGAACACCAGCTTCTCCAGCATCAGTTCGTGAGGGATGCCCAAGTCATCCGCCACACGCTCGTAACGCTGGAACTTGGCGCTGTGGCAGCCCATGCAATAGTTGGCGAAGGTGCGCGCGCCGTCCTGAAGGGCCGCTTTGTCGGAGACGTCGATGTCGACCTTTTCCAGCTCGGGGCCACCGTGTTCGGCCGCGAAGGACAGCACAGGCAATGCAGCAAGAATCAGAGCAACAAATAACTTTTTCATCAGCCAGTCACCCTTTCCGGAACCGGTTTGGTCTTCTCGAGCCTGGTGTAGAACGGCATCAGAATGAAGTAGGCGAAATACAGGAAGGTGCAGACCTGCGACAGCAACGTGCGGCCCGGCGTCGGCGCCAGAACCCCCAGGATGCCGAGGATCACGAAGGCGATGCAGAACACCACCAGCCAGATCTTGCTCAGCCAGCCTTTATAGCGCATCGACTTGACCGGGCTGCGGTCGAGCCACGGCAGGACGAACAGCACCGCGATGGCCGCGCCCATGGCGATGACGCCGAAGAGCTTGTCGGGAACCGCCCGCAGGATCGCGTAGAACGGCGTGAAGTACCAGACCGGGGCGATGTGCTCAGGCGTCTTGAACGGGTTGGCCTGCTCGAAGTTCGGTTTTTCGAGGAAGTAGCCGCCCATTTCCGGGAAGAAGAACACGATGAAGCAGAAGATGAACAGGAACACGACCACACCGACGATGTCCTTCACGGTGTAGTACGGGTGGAAGGCGATGCCGTCCAGCGGTACGCCGTTCTCGTCCTTGTGCTTCTTGATGTCCACGCCGTCCGGGTTGTTCGAGCCGACTTCGTGCAGCGCCAGGATGTGCAGCACCACCAGACCGAGGATGACGATCGGCAGGGCCACCACGTGCAGCGCGAAGAAGCGGTTCAGGGTGATGCCGGAGATCAGGTAGTCACCGCGGATCCATTGGGTCAGGTCGTTGCCGATGACCGGAATCGCACCGAACAGCGAGATGATCACCTGGGCGCCCCAGTAGGACATCTGGCCCCACGGCAGCAGGTAGCCCATGAAGGCCTCGGCCATCAGCGCCAGGTAGATCAGCATGCCGAACACCCACACCAGTTCGCGCGGCTTCTGGTACGAACCGTAGAGCAGGCCACGGAACATGTGCAGATAGACCACGATGAAGAACGCCGAAGCGCCGGTGGAGTGGAGCAGACGCAGGATCGAGCCGTACTCGACGTCGCGCATGATGTATTCGACGGAGGCGAACGCCTCTTCCGCCGACGGGGTGTAGCTCATGGTCAGCCAGACGCCGGTGACGATCTGGTTGACCAGCACGAGCAGCGCCAGGGAGCCGAAGAAGTAGAAGAAGTTGAAGTTTTTCGGAGCGTAATACTTGCTGAGATGGTCTTCCCACATCTTGGTGGCGGGGAAGCGCGCATCCACCCAATCCATGAACTTGCTCATCACGCGTTCTCCTTGTCGACGCCGATGACGATGACGTCGTCAGACTCATAGGAATGCGGGGGCACTGGCAGGTTCAAAGGCGCAGGTTGCGACTTGTAGACGCGGCCAGCCAGATCGTAGTGGGAACCGTGGCAAGGGCAGAAATAGCCGCCTACCCAGTCCTTGCCCAGATCCGCGGGCGCCACTTCGGGACGGAAGGTCGGGGAGCAACCCAAGTGCGTGCAGATACCGATCAGCAGCAGGATTTCCGGCTTGATCGACCGCACTTCCGGGTCGACATAAGTGGGTTGCGTGGAGTTTTTGGAGGTCGGATCGGAGAGCTGGCCCTCGATCTTCTTGAGATTCCCCAGGATTTCCTCGGTACGGCGGACAATGAACACCGGCTGGCCGCGCCACTCAGCAATCATCTGCTGGCCTGGCTCGATCTTGCTGACATTCACTTTCACCGGTGCACCGGCAGCTTTCGCCTTGGCACTGGGAAACCATGACCCCACGAACGGGACCGCAGCCCCCACCGCCCCTGCAGCACCCACCACGGATGTGGCTGCAACCAGGAAGCGACGCCGGCCTGCATTCACGCCGTCATTGCTCATTCAGTCCTCTCCCATCAGCTTTGTGGCCTGTTAAATCAGGCATCTACTAAATAAAACTATGTACTTATAAAAATTTTGCCGAATGGTAATGAAAACCCCCAATTCTGACAAGGTAATTACCCGGAGGGCTGGCCCTCAAGCCTTGTAGTATAGGGGGTCTACGGATGTGGCAAGTTGTCACAGCGCAATTCTTCAACAAATCGCAGGCATAAAAAAACGCCCGGTTCCATGAGGAAGCGGGCGTTCTTTTTGAACGTGGAAGCGGAATTAACGCTTCGAGTACTGCGGACGCTTACGCGCTTTACGCAGACCGACTTTCTTACGTTCAACTTCACGGGCGTCACGAGTGACGTAACCGGCTTTGCGCAGGGCGCTGCGCAGAGACTCGTCGTAGTCCATCAGGGCGCGGGTGATGCCGTGGCGGATTGCGCCAGCTTGACCACTCACACCACCGCCGATCACGGTGACGTACACGTCGAACTTCTCGACGGTTTCGGTCAGCTCCAGCGGCTGACGAACTACCATGCGGGCAGTTTCGCGGCCGAAGAAGGTGTCCAGCGAACGGTTGTTGATGGAGATGTTACCAGTGCCCGGACGCAGGAAAACGCGTGCGGTTGCGGTCTTGCGACGGCCAGTGCCGTAGTTTTGAGTCGCCGACATAATGAACTATTCCGTTAAATCTTCAGTTCTTGGGGCTGCTGAGCAGTATGAGGGTGAGCAGCGCCCGCATAGACTTTCAGCTTACGGTACATGTCGCGACCCAGCGGGTTCTTAGGCAGCATGCCTTTTACCGCGGTCTCGATCACGCGCTCAGGGGCCTTGGCGATCAGCTTTTCAAAGTTGATCGACTTGATGCCGCCCGGGAAACCGGAGTGGGAGTAGTACATTTTGTCGCTGGTTTTGGCGCCAGTCACACGAACCTGCTCGGCGTTGATCACGACGATGTAGTCGCCGGTGTCAACGTGAGGGGTGTACTCAGGCTTGTGCTTGCCACGCAGGCGGCTCGCGATTTCGGTGGCCAGACGACCCAGGGTCTGACCAGCAGCGTCGACGACAAACCAGTCGCGCTTTACTGTTTCCGGTTTAGCAGTAAAAGTTTTCATTCTTTATAGCCTCAGGGGCCGCCCGTAAATAAGACGGCGGATCTTACTGAATAGTGCGTACTTTGACAAGTCAAAGGCAGCCGGATACAGACGCTTTCGGGGGCTCGGGTCGGCGCGTCCGTTCAACGGCAAGATTCTTCGGCGGCGGCGCATCACTTCCACTGCAGAAAGAGGTCGGCAATTATCCAGATTGCGAAAAAAAATTCAACCTGCTTTTATGGCTCCTTTGCCCAAGGAGCACCCGATGGACTATCGCCAGCTAGGCCGCACCGACCTGAACGTGAGCGCAATCTGCCTCGGCACCATGACCTGGGGCGAGCAGAACACCGAAGCCGAAGCCTTCGCCCAGATCGAACGGGCCAAGGGCGCCGGGATCAATTTCATCGACACCGCCGAGATGTACCCGGTGCCGCCCAAGGCCGACACCTACGCCACCACCGAGCGCTACATCGGCAATTACTTCAAGACGCGCGGCGACCGCGCCGACTGGATCCTGGCGAGCAAGATCGCCGGCCCCGGCAACACCATCGACTACATCCGCGACAAGAACCTGCGCCACAACCGCCGGCACATCACCGAGGCGGTGAACGCCAGCCTCGAACGCCTGCAGACCGACTACATCGACCTCTACCAGCTGCACTGGCCGGAGCGCAGCACCAACTTCTTCGGCCAGCTCGGCTACAAGCACAAGACCGAAGCCAACCTCACGCCGCTGGAAGACACCCTGGAGGCGCTCGACGAACAGGTGCGCGCCGGCAAGATCCGCCACATCGGCCTGTCCAACGAAACCCCGTGGGGCACCATGCGTTTCCTGGCCCTGGCCGAAGCCCGCGGCTGGCCGCGCGCCGTGTCGATCCAGAACCCCTACAACCTGCTCAACCGCAGCTTCGAGGTGGGCCTGGCGGAAATCGCCATCCGCGAACAGTGCGGCCTGCTGGCCTATTCGCCGCTGGCGTTCGGTTTCCTGTCGGGCAAGTACGAAGGCGGTGCCCGCCCGCCGAAGGGCCGCCTGAGCCTCTACAGCCGCTTCAGCCGCTACTTCAACCCGCAATCGGAAGCGGCCTGCAGCCGTTACGTGGCCCTGGCCCGCGAGCACGGGCTGGATCCGGCGCAGATGGCCCTGGCCTTCGTCAATCAGCAGCCGTTCGTCACCAGCAACATCATCGGCGCCACGACCCTGGAGCAACTGGACAGCAACATCGCCAGCTTCGACCTGAAGCTGTCCGACGAAGTGCTGGAAGGGATCGAGGCAATCCACAAGGACCATCCGAACCCGGCGCCTTGACCGGCAGATGAACCGCCATCGCGGGCAAGCCCGCTCCCACAGGGAACTCATTCCAATGCGGGAGCAACTGCCTTGTCCTGAACTGGCGCCATCGCCAGCAGGCTGGCTCCCACAGTGTTGCGGGCAACACCGACCACTGTGGGAGCGGGCTTGCCCGCGATGACGATCCGGCAGTCGCCTTACATTCAAAGCGAACGCGCAATGATCTCCTTCATGATTTCGTTGGTGCCGGCATAGATCCGCTGCACCCGCGCGTCCGCCCATGCCCGGGCCACCGGGTATTCCCACATGAAGCCGTAACCGCCATGCAGTTGCACGCACTCGTCGAGCACCTTGCATTGCAGGTCCGTGCCCCAGTACTTGGCCATCGCCGCCGTCGGCACGTCGAGCTTGCCCTGCAGGTGCAGTTCCAGGCAGCGGTCGACGAACACCCGGCCGATCTGGATCTCGGTGGCCATCTCGGCCAGCTTGAAGCGGGTGTTCTGAAAGTCGGCGATCGACTTGCCGAACGCCTTGCGGTCACGGGTGTAGTCCAGCGTCCATTGCAGCGCCGCCTCGGCCGACGCCAGCCCGCCGATGGCCACCGTCAGGCGTTCCTGCGGCAACTCCTGCATCAGGTAGGCGAACCCGGCGCCCGCCTGCCCCAGCAGGTTTTCCTTCGGCACGCGCACGTCCTGGAAGAACAGTTCGGAGGTGTCCTGGGCCTTCATGCCGACCTTCTCCAGGCGCTTGCCCTTGTCGAAGCCCGGCGTGCCGGCCTCCACCAGAAACAGGCTGGTGCCCTTGGCCCCGGCCTTCGGGTCGGTCTTGGCGACGACGATCACCAGATCCGCGAGATAGCCGTTGGTGATGAAGGTCTTCGAGCCGTTGATCACGTACTCGTCGCCGTCCAGCACCGCGGTGGTCTTGACCCCTTGCAGGTCGGAACCCGCCCCCGGCTCGGTCATGGCGATGGCGCTGACCATTTCGCCGGAGACCAGCTTCGGCAGGTATTTCTGCTTCAGCGCCTCGCTGCCGTAATGCAGGATGTAGGGCGCGACGATGTCCGAATGCAACGAGAACCCGATGCCGGTCAGCCCCAGCCGACCGACCTCTTCGATCACCACCGCACTGTAGAGGAAGTCCGCCCCCAGCCCGCCGTACGCCTCCGGCAGGTGCGAGCACAGCATCCCCGCCTCCCCCGCCTTGTTCCACAGATTGCGGTCGATGTAGCCTTGCTTCTCCCACTGTCCATGGAACGGCACGGCCTCTTTCTGGAGGAACGTACGCACGCTGTCGCGGAACAGTTCGTGCTCGGGACTGAACAGGGTTCTGGGGATCATGCGGCACCTTTTTCTTTATTGTTGAAAGGATCGAGCCTTCAGAGACTAAGCCCCGCTCCCGATACAGGACACTGGACACATCCGACAAAAAATAAGACGATCCAGCCGTCTGATGACCACTTTCCCTTATAAAAACAAAAGTTGAATTATGTCTAAGCAAGTCTCCACGCCCTTGCGGCGCGTCAGCATCCTGGCGATCGACCGGGTTTTCGCCTCCACCCTCATGCAAGCCAAGGACTTCTTCCACCTGGCCAGCCTGCGCTACGGCAAACAACTGGGCCACGGCCTGACGCCGGCGTTCGAAACCCGCCTGGTCAGCCCCGACGGCAAACCGGTGAACAGCTTCAGCGACGTGATCATGCCGGTGGACGGCGGCCTGGAGAACACCGACGTCATCATCCTCCCGGCGTTCTGGGACGACTTCGAGACCCTGTGCAAACGCTACCCGCAGGTGCTGCCGTGGCTGCGCGAACAGCACGCCCGCGGCGCGGTGCTCTGCGGCGAGGCGACCGGGGTGTTCTGGCTGGCGGAGGCCGGTTTGCTCAACGGCAAGGAAGCGACCACCTACTGGCGTTTCTTCAACGCGTTCGCCGAGCGGTTCCCGCAGGTCTACCTCAACCAGGACAAGCACCTGACCGACGCCGACAACCTGTACTGCGCCGGCGGCACCACCTCGGCCTGCGACCTCTACATCTACCTGATCGAGCGCTTCTGCGGCGCCAACGTGGCGCAGGCCGTGGCCCGGGACATCCTCTATGAAGTGCAGCGCAGCTACTCGCCGGGCCGCATCGGCTTCGGCGGCCAGAAGCTGCACCAGGACGTGATCATCCTGCAGATCCAGCACTGGCTCGAAGAGCATTTCGCCGACAAGTTCCGCTTCGAGGACGTGGCCCGCGAGCATGGCATGAGCATCCGCAACTTCATGCGCCGCTTTCAGACCGCCACCGGCGACAAGCCCCTGCATTACCTGCAGCGGCTGCGCATCGAGACCGCCAAGGGGCTGCTGTCCGGCAGCCGCAAGAGCATCAAGACCATCAGCTACGAAGTCGGCTACGACGACGCGAGTTTCTTCGCAAGGTTGTTCCGCCAGCACACCGAGCTGTCGCCGAACCAATACCGGCAGCAGTTCCAGCAGGCGGCCTGACCTCGCAGGTCAGCACAACATGTGGGAGCGGGCTTGCCCGCGAAGAGGGAGTGTCAGCGAAGAAACCATCGACTGACACGACGCCTTCGCGGGCAAGCCCGCTCCCACAGGGTACGCGGTGACTTCGAATACAAAAAAGGGCCTGCGATTGCAGGCCCTTTTCATGTTCCGGATCGCGTTACGGCTTGTGCGCCCGCGCGAGGAATTCGTGCGACTGCATCTCCAGCAGACGGCTCAGCGTGCGCTGGAACTCGAACGTCAGGCGCCCGCCGGTGTACAGGTCCTTCAGCTCCACCTCGGCGGAGATGATCAGCTTGACGTTGCGGTCGTAGAACTCGTCGACCATGTTGATGAAGCGGCGGGCGATGTCGTCGGTGGTGACGCTCATCTGCTCCACGCCGCTGAGCAGCACGGCATGGAAGATCTTGCCCAGTTCGATGTAGTCGTTCTGGCTGCGCGGGCCGTCGCACAGTTCGCGGAAGTCGAACCAGGCCACGTCGTCGCAGGTGCGCAGCGCACGGATTTCGCGGTTTTCGATGATCAGCACATCGTTTTCCACCGCGGCGGTGCATTCCGGGGTCAGCGCACGGAAGCTCTTGCGCAGGCTTTCGTGGGCGGCCTCGTCCAGCGGGTAGTGGAACAGTTCCGCCTGTTCGAGGTGGCGCAGGCGGTAGTCGACGCCGCTGTCGACGTTGACGATCTCGGTGTTCTGCTTGATCAGCGCGATGGCCGGCAGGAAGCGCGCGCGCTGCAGGCCGTCCTTGTATAGGCCGTCCGGCACGATGTTCGAGGTGGCGACCAGGGACACGCCGTTCTTGAACAGCTCTTCCATCAGGGTGCCGAGGATCATGGCGTCGGTGATGTCGGAGACGAAGAACTCATCGAAGCAGATCACTCGCGATTCGGCGGCGAAGCGCTTGGCGATGATGGTCAGCGGGTTCTTCTCGCCGCCCAGGGTCTTCATCTCTTCGTGCACGCGCTTCATGAAGCGGTGGAAGTGGGTGCGGGTCTTTTCCTTGAACGGCAGCGCCTCGAAGAAGGTGTCCACCAGGTACGTCTTGCCGCGGCCCACGCCGCCCCAGAAGTACAGCCCCTTGACCGGTGCCTGATCCTTCTTGCCGAACAGTTTGCCCAGCAGGCCCGGCTTGTTCTGCTCGGCGGCGATCAGATCGTCGTACAGCCGCTGCAGATGACGCACGGCGGTTTCCTGGGCGGCGTCATGGAAAAAGTCCGGACGTTTCAGATCAGCTTGATATCGTTCTAGGGGCGTCATAATTCGTTAGCAAGGCAACAAAAACGGGCCGACACTGTAGCGACGGCCCCGGGGAATGGCAATCGGCCCTTGGTCGGGCCGAACCGTTGTTTATTCCTGAACCGGCGTCAGCGCGATCCGCAGCGCCTCGACCGCCGCATCCCGCGCAGCGGCGTCGGCGAACGCCGGGCTGTCGCCGACGCACTCGCCTTCCAGCCACACGCTGAACGCCAGGCCTTCGCTGCGCACATCCAGCGCCTGACCCGATTGCAGTTGCTTGGTCACCTGGCCCGCCGCCTTGCCGTCGGCGAAATTGCGCGACAGCAGCAGTTGCTCGCCGTCCGCTGCCAGCAGACGGAAGCGGAAGCTGCCGTCGTCCTCGCGAAAACTGACGAACCGTGCGGCTTTGGCGGCTTTCTTCTTGGTGGTCGCGGCCGCTTGCGCCTGATTGACGAACGAACGCAGGCCGACGGCCTCGCGCAGTTCGTTGAGGAACGGCGTGGCCACCGCACGGGCCTTTTTCGCGCCGTGCTGCAGGATGTCTTCCAGGTCCGCCGGACGCTCGATCAACTGGTGATAGCGCTCGCGGGACTCGCCCAACTGGCCGTCGAGCAACTGGAACAGGCGGCTCTTCGCCTCACCCCAGCCCAACCCCTGCAGCAGGTCGCTGCGGAACTCGTCGGCCTGCGCCGGAGTGGCGAACGCCTGGAACAGGGTGAACAGGTGCGAGTTGTCCGGATCCTTCGCCTCGCCCGGCGCCCGGGAGTCGGTGACGATCCGCGAGATCGCATCCTTCATGTCCTTGGAGCTGGAGAACAGCGGGATGGTGTTGTCGTAGCTCTTGGACATCTTGCGGCCGTCGAGGCCCGGCAGCGTGGCGACGCTTTCCTCGATCTGCGCCTCGGGCAGGGTGAAGAACTCCTTGCCCTGGCCGAACAGGTGGTTGAAGCGCTGGCCGATGTCACGGGCCATTTCGACGTGCTGGATCTGGTCGCGTCCGACCGGCACCTTGTGCGCGTTGAACATCAGGATGTCGGCGGCCATCAGCACCGGATAGCTGTACAGCCCCATGGTGACGCCGGCGTCCGGGTCTTCGCCGGCCTCGACGTTCTTGTCCACCGACGCCTTGTAGGCATGGGCGCGGTTGAGCAGGCCCTTGGCGGCGACGCAGGTCAGCAGCCAGGTCAGCTCGGGGATTTCCGGGATGTCGGACTGGCGATAGAACGTCACGCGGTCCACATCCAGGCCGCCGGCCAGCCAGGTCGCGGCGATCTCCAGGCGCGAACGCTGAATGCGCAGCGGGTCGTCGCACTTGATCAGGGCGTGATAGTCGGCCAGGAAGTAGAACGAATCGGCGTTCGTGTCACGGCTGGCGACGATCGCCGGGCGGATGGCGCCGGCATAGTTGCCCAGGTGCGGCGTGCCGGTGGTGGTGATGCCGGTGAGGATGCGGGTACGGTTCGTCATGGGTAATCGCTTGTCAGACTGCAATCAATTCGAGAGACGCGGCAGGATCAGATCCTTGAGATCGGTCAGCTTGCCATGAAAAAAGTGTCCGCATTCTGCCACTTTCAGCAGCTCATGGGGGCGCTGGAGTTTGCCGGACCATTCGTAGACCAGCTGCGGATCGATCACTTCGTCGGTTTCCGGCTGAATCACCGTCAGTTCGCCTTGATGCGGCAGCTGATCCTGCTCGCCCAGGCGCATCACCGCCGGCGCGACCATGAACAGGTGCTTGAGCGTCACGCCCTGGGCCTCAAGGCGCCCGCCGAGGCTGGCCGCCACGAACCCGCCGAAGGAAAAGCCGAACAGGGTCAGCGGCAGCTGCGGGTGCTTGGCCCGCAGCCAGGCGGCAGCGGCCCAGGCGTCGTCGACCTCGCCGCTGCCCATGTCGTGGCTGCCTTCGCTGGCGCCGACGCCACGGTAGTTGAAGCGCAGGGTGATCAGGCCGGCGTCGCGCGCGGTGCGCTGCAGGGTCGAGACGACCTTGTTGAGCATCGTGCCGCCCTGCACCGGGTTCGGGTGGCAGATCAGCGCGATGCCGCGCGGCTGTTCGTTGTCCAGGTACAGGGCTTCAAGTTGACCGACAGGGCCGGCAATCGCTACAGGGGTTTCACGCATCAGCAAGGAAGGAACTCCGTGACCTCGGATCGGGTCGACTCGTCTAGCAAATTGTCTGTGCCGATCTATTGCGAGTGAATCGCGGTATACAGCGCAGGTTCGAGCCGTTAACGTAAAGCAAAGCCGTTTATAGAGGAAGGACTCGTGGAACACTCGCTCTTAGTTTGGTTGTTGCCGACTCTTGCCCTGGTTGTGGGTGTAGCCATCGGTTTCCTGATCGCTCGCGTTGCGCCGAACGCCGCGCCGAGCCGCACGCAGCGTCAGCTGGATGACATCCAGGAACGTTTCGACAGTTATCAGAACGAAGTGGTGACCCACTTCAACAGCACCGCGAACCTGGTCAAGAAGCTGACCCAAAGCTACCAGGAAGTGCAGGATCACCTGGCCGAAGGCGCCAACCGCCTGGCCCTGGACGAACAGACCCGCCAACGCCTGCTGGCTTCGCTGCACGCCGAAGCGAGCCAGGCGCCACGGGAACGCCTGACCCCGCCACGGGACCAGGAGCCGCCGCGGGACTACGCGCCGAAAGCGCCGAACTCGCCGGGCATGCTCGACGAGCATTACGGCCTGAAGAAGTAAGCGGCCTCCGCTCCAAGCGAAAAGCCCCCGGACATGCGAGTGTCCGGGGGCTTTTTTGTGTCCGGCGTCTTCGGTGTCGGTCACGACCCCATCGCCAGCAGGCTGGCTCCCGCCGATGCAGCGCATACCTGTCGGACCGGCAACCGCACTCCCCTGAGGGAACCAGCCTGCTGGCGATGAGGCCATGGCCGGCCACACAAAAAAATGCCCGATCACCAGGATCGGGCATTTTTCATTCGGCCGTCGGGTTACGGATACTGCTGAACCGTGCCCGGCTGCTGCTGACCCCCGTACTGCTGACCCGGAATCGCCTTCAGGTTGACCTCGACCCGGCGGTTCTGCGCCCGGCCGTTGACGTCGCCATTGCTGGCGATCGGGTTGTCCGGGCCGGCGCCCCGGGCCGACAGGTTGGCGCCGCTGACGCCTTGCGACGTCAGGTAGGTCGCCACGCTCTGCGCACGGCGCTGGGACAGGTCCATGTTGTGCTGGCGGCTGCCGGTGCTGTCGGTGTAGCCGACGATCTCGATCTGGTTCTGGTTGAACTCCTTCAGGGAGTTGGCCAGGTTGTTGAGCGGCTGATAGAAGCTGGAGGCGATGTTCGCCGAATCGGTGGCGAAGGTGATGTTGCCCGGCATGATCAGCTTGATCTGATCGCCCTGGCGCTGCACCTCGACGCCGGTGTTGGCCATGCTGGCGCGCAGTTTCTTCTCTTGCTGGTCGGCGTAGTAGCCGTAACCGGCCGCCGAGGCGCCGACCACGGCGGCGCCGATCAGGGCACCCTTGCCGCGGTTGTTGTGGTCGATCGCCGCACCGGCCAGGGCGCCGGCCAGGGCACCGAGGCCGCCGTACTTGGCGGTCTTGCTCATGCCCTGGGAGCCGCCGTCGGCCTGGCCCTGGTTGTCGTACGGGTTGGGCGAGGCGCAGCCGGACAAAACGGCCACGGCGGTGGCGACAATGATCAAACGACGGGTGGTGAACATGGAGTGCTCCTACATTTGCATTCTGTTGTGCAGCGGCCATTGGCAAAAGACCCGTGCGGGCGTTGGATCATGGCAATGGGCAAAAATTCCGCCGTGCACTCATGACAAAATGTTTAGGCGCGCACGAAGGGGTTTTCACGCATCTCGTCGCCCAGCCGGGTGTCCGGGCCATGTCCCGCCACCACGGTGGCGTCTTCGTCCAGGGTGTACAGCCGCTGCTTGATCGATCGCACGATGGTCGCCTGATCGCCGCCCCACAAGTCCGTGCGTCCCACTCCGCGACGGAACAGCGTGTCGCCGGCAATCAACAGCTTAGCCTCGGAAAACCAGAAGCTCATGGAACCTGGCGTATGCCCCGGCGTGTGCAGCGCGACGCCGCAGCCGCAGGCCAGCTCTTCGTCGTCCTCGAGCCAGCGGTCCGGCGACGGCACCGGGGTGTACGGCACGCCGAACATCTGGCATTGCATCTCCAGGTTGTCCCACAGGAACTGGTCGTCCTTGTGCAGGTGCAGGGTGGCGCCGGTCTTTTCCTTCATCTGGCCGGACGCCAGGAAGTGATCGAGATGGGCATGGGTGTGGATGATGCTGACCACCTTCAGCCCCAAGGCGTCGAGGCGCGCCATGATCCGGTCCGGATTGCCGCCGGGGTCGACGACGATGGCCTTTTTCGTGATCGGATCGCCGATGATCGTGCAGTTGCATTGCAGCGGGCCGACAGGAAAGGTTTCGCGGATGAGTTGGGGCTTGATGGCGGTCATGGGAAGTCCTGTGTGTTCGTGGGCCTGCCGGGCGCGACGCACGGTCGGCAATGGCGCTCAGGATTCTACGCCACCGGCCGATAGAGAACCTCCGGTCAGATTTTTGGCGCCATGAATAAAAAAATAGTGGCCAATTGATGCCAGTCGCCCGGTTTCTAATGCAAAATTGCACTTTGTAGCGGCCACATTTTCAGGAAGGGCCGCAGCCTACTCAGGAAATCCGCATGCCCCGCCCTACTGGTTACACCGATGCTACGTTCGCCTCGCTGACTGGCGTCAAACCCGTCGACAGTCTCATTTCCGGCTACAAATGGGAAAGCACCAAGTGGTGGTCGCCAACAGCCGTAACCAGTCTGACGTACAGTTTCATTGTGCCGGGCACTTCCGTCTTCGCCCCCAACTACAGCCCCGACAACGAGCCCAAGGCCGCCTATGCGCTGACCGACGCGCAAAAGACGGCGGTGACCGCGGCGCTGGGCGCCTGGTCCGCCGTGGCCAACATCACGTTCCAATTGACGGGCGAATCGTCGACAAGCGTGGGCGACCTGCGCTTCGGCGGCTACACGCTGCTGGACAGCGGCTCCGCAGCTTGGGCCTACACGCCGTACGAAACCCCCAACGCCGGCGACGTCTGGATCGGCCCGAACACCAATGAGCCATCGCCCGACAAAGGCACCTACGATTTCATGACGTTCGTCCATGAGATCGGCCATGCGATCGGCCTCAAGCATTCGTTCGCCCCGTCGGTTTACAACAGCATCACGCTTGATCCGCAGCTCGATGACGCGGGCTTCACGATCATGAGCTACAACAACAACTATTCCTATCTGCCGACCACCCCCATGGTGCTCGACATTCTGGCGATCCAGAGCCTGTACGGCGCCAATACCCAATGGGCGACCGGCAACAACGTCTACTCCTGGGCACCGACGCAGTCCGTGTTCGAAACCATCTGGGACGCCGGCGGCATCGACACGATCGATGCCAGCAACCAATTGGCGGCCGTCAGCATCAACCTCAACGAAGGCCAGTACAGCAAGATCGGCAAGGCCTTCACCGATCAGGCGGGCAACACCTTCAACCAAGGGCTGGCCATTGCCTTCGGCGCGAAGATCGAAAACGCCACCGGCTCGGCATTCAACGACACCCTGACCGGCAATGCCCTGGACAACACCCTCAACGGCGGCGCCGGCGCGGACATCATGGAAGGCGGCGCCGGCAACGACAGCTATGTCGTCGACAACGTCGGCGATGTGGTCATCGAGCAGGGCCCTTCGGCCAGCGACGTCGATTCGGTGTACTCCTACATCGACTACACCCTGGGCGCCAACCTGGAGAACCTCAACCTGGTCGGCGGCGCCCTCAACGCCACCGGCAACTCGCTGAACAACATCCTCCGGGGCACCGACGGCAACAACGTGCTGGACGGCGGCGCCGGCGCCGACCTGATGATCGGCGGCCTGGGCAACGACATTTACATCGTCGACAACGTCGGCGACGTGGTCAGCGAGACCAGCACCCTGGCCAGCGAGATCGACACCGTCCGCGCCTCCGTGAACTACACCCTCAGCGCCAACGTCGAGAACCTCACCCTGACCGGCACCGGCAACATCTACGGCATCGGCAACGAGCTGAACAACGTCATCATCGGCAACGACGGCGACAACCAGCTGGTCGGCGGCGCGGGCGTGGACACCCTGATCGGCGGCAAGGGCAACGACGCCTACGGCATCGACCAGGTCGGCGAGCTCGCCCTGGTCCAGGAACTGGCCAACGAAGGCATCGACCGCCTGGAGATCTCGTTCAACGCGACCGCCCAGAGCACCATCGACCTGAACCAGAGCAACCTGCAGAATTTCGAAGACGTCGCCATCATCGGCGCCGGCGACTTCTCCCTCTTCGGCAACGCCCAGAACAACACCCTGATCGGCAACGCCGGCAACAACACCCTCAACGGCGGCGCCGGCGCGGACACCCTGATCGGCGGCGCCGGCAGCGACAGCTACGTCATCGACAACGTCGGCGACGTGATCATCGAGCAAGGTCCGTCGGCCACCGACGTCGACTCGGTGTACTCCTACATCGACTACACCCTGGGCGCCAACCTCGAGAACCTCAACCTGGTCGGCGGCGCCCTCAACGCCACCGGCAACGCCCTGAACAACGTCCTGCGGGGCAACGACAACGACAACCGCCTGATCGGCGGCGCCGGCCTGGACATCATGATCGGCGGCAAGGGCAACGACACCTACGGCCTCGACCAGGCCGGCGAGCTCGCCCTCGTCCAGGAACTGGCCAACGAAGGCACCGACCGCCTGGAGATCTCGTACAGCGCGACCGCCCAGAGCAGCACCGTCGACCTGGGCCTGGCCAACCTGCAGAACGTCGAGGACGTCACCCTCCTCGGCGCCGGCGACTTCACCGTCTACGGCAACGCCCTGAGCAACACCCTGATCGGCAACAGCGGCAACAACACCCTCAACGGCGGCGCCGGCGCGGACACCCTGATCGGCGGCGCCGGCAGCGACAGCTACGTCATCGACAACGTCGGCGACGTGATCATCGAGCAGGGCCCGTCGGCCAGCGACGTCGATTCGGTGTACTCCTACATCGACTACACCCTGGGCGCCAACCTCGAGAACCTCAACCTGGTCGGCAGCGCCCTCAACGCCACCGGCAACTCGCTGAACAACACCCTCAGGGGCACCGACGGCAACAACGTGCTGGACGGCGGCGCCGGCGCCGACATCATGATCGGCGGACTGGGCAACGACACCTACATCGTCGACAACGTCGGCGACGTGGTCAGCGAGACCAGCACCCTGGCCAGCGAGATCGACACCGTCCGCGCCTCCGTGAACTACACCCTCAGCGCCAACGTCGAGAACCTCACCCTGACCGGCACCGGCAACATCTACGGCATCGGCAACGAGCTGAACAACGTCATCATCGGCAACGACGGCGACAACCAGCTGGTCGGCGGCGCGGGCGTGGACACCCTGATCGGCGGCAAGGGCAACGACGCCTACGGTATCGACCAGGTCGGCGAGCTCGCCCTGGTCCAGGAACTGGCCAACGAAGGCACCGACCGCCTGGAGATCTCGTTCAACGCGAGCGCCCAGAGCACCATCGACCTGGGCCTGGCCAACCTGCAGAACGTCGAAGACGTCGCCCTCGTCGGCGCCGGCGACTTCAGCGTCTACGGCAACGCCCTGAACAACACCCTGATCGGCAACAGCGGCAACAACACCCTCAACGGCGGCGCCGGCGCGGACACCCTGATCGGCGGCGCCGGCAGCGACAGCTACGTCATCGACAATGTCGGCGACGTGATCATCGAGCAGGGCCCCTCGACCACCGACGTCGATTCGGTGTACTCCTACATCGACTACACCCTGGGCGCCAACCTCGAGAACCTCAACCTGGTCGGCGGCGCCGTCAAGGCCACCGGCAACTCGCTGAACAACGTTCTGCGGGGCAACGCCGGCAACAACGTGCTGGACGGCGGTGCAGGCGCAGACACCCTGTTCGGCGATACCGGGGCGGACACGTTCGTGTTCCGTGCCGTCAATGAAATGGGGATCGGCGCCAACCGCGACGTGATCAGCGACTTCAGCAGCCTGCAAGGCGACAAGATCGACCTGACCCAGTTCGATGCCAACCTGCTGCAGAGCGGCATGAACGGCTTCACGTTCATCGGCGCCAACGCCTTCACCGGCGCCGGTCAACTGCGCTTCGTCGATCACGTGCTGTCGGGCAACGTCAGCGGCAACGCCGGCGCCGATTTCGAGATCATGCTGGTCGGCGTCAACAGCTTCAGCGCCAACGATCTGGTGTCCTGATCGCCTCGCGGCTGTGACTGAACGAAAAACGCCCCGACCGGTTCGGGGCGTTTTTCATTGGGGGGACTGCGCTGGACCGCTCAGGCCAGCACACCCAACGCCTTGGCCCGCGCCACGGCCTGGGTGCGCCGCTCCACGCCCAGCTTGCTGTTGATGTGGCTGGCATGGGTCTTGACCGTGTGCAGCGAAATGAACAGCTGTTCGCTGATTTCCTGGTTCGAGCAACCTTGGGCGATCAGCCGCAGCACCGCCAACTCGCGGGAACTCAACAGCTCGGCCGCCGGAGCCTCCAACGCCGCACGCGCAGGGGCCGGCGGGAACAGCTCCAGCAATTGCCGGCCCAGCGGGCTTCCGGTCAGTTGGCTGCGCAACCAGTCCGGGTGCTCGTCGAACAGTTGTCCGAACGGCTGCAGCACACCGCCGGCGGCCGCTTCGAGGGCCTGGCTCAAGGCCTTGCGCGCTTCAGGCTCCCGCCCGCCGCCCAGCAGCACGGCGACCTTCTGCGTCAACGCCATCACGCTGAGCAGCTGCCGCCCGGTTTGCTGGCCGTTTTCCAGCAACACGTTCAGCCGGCCTTCGGCGAGCATCGGCTGCCCTTGAATCACATCCAGCAAGGCCTGCTGCAATTCGACATGCAACGGCAACTGCGGATGGAACTCCGGCGGCGCCGCGGCGCGTTCGCCTGTGTAGGTCTGCCCCAGGCGCGCCAGCCAGGCCTCGGCCAGGTCGGTGCGCCCCTGCGCCAGCCACAGTTCGCATTTGACCAGGGTGATCATCGCCAGGTAATAGATCGGCGGAACGTCCCAGATGTGCATCAGCCGCTCGGCTTCGGCCAACTCGGCGAAGGCCTTGGCGAATTCGCCGCCGCTGCCCTCCAGCCGGGCGATCACACAGTGGCCGATCAGCACGCTGATGTCGCGGCAGGCCCGCGCCTCGCTCAGGCCGGCCTGCAGCCGTGCCCGCGCCGCCCGGGGTTGCAGGCGCATGGCCAACAGAAAACCTTCGTACAGCGTCAGCCGGGCCCGCACGGCGTACAGGCGCTGCGTCGACAGCCCGCGCAGGCGCTCAAGCCCCTGGTGCACTTCATCGAGCGCCCGCAGGATTTCCCCCCGGGCCTGCAGCACCCGCGCCCGGTCATAGTGGGTCAGGGCCTCGAACAACGGATTGCCGACCCGCTGCGCCAGCTCCAGGGACTCGCGGTTCAGGCGCCGGGCCTGCCAGAGGTCGCCGTCGGCGATCGCCAGGTTGGACAGGGTCGAGAGGCACATCAGCCGTTGCCCGTAGCGCTTTTCAGGAAGGCTCTCCAACGCTTCGCTGCAGTATTGGCGTGTCAGCTCGCGCCGGCCGCGGCCCCGGGCGATGATCCCGCTCAACGCCAGCCATTGCGCCAGCATGGATTTCTGGGCGGTGGCCGACGGTGCCGGCAGGAAGCGGCTGAGGTGGCTGGCCAGTTCCTCGGCGGCATCGAGCTGGCAGGCCAGGCCCAGGGCCCAGCTGTACAGCACGATCAACCGCGGCGTGCTGATCAGCAGGCTGTCGGGCAGGTCCATCTTCCAGCGCAGCAGCATGCCGACGTTCTGCTCGGCCAGCAGTTGCTCCTCGGACAGGTTCTGCACCAGGTTCGCCGCCACGTCCAGGTGCCCGGCGCGCAGGGCCTGCTCCACCGCCTCGTCCAAGAGGCCCTGGGCGTTGAACCAGCGGCAGGCGCGCAGGTGCAAGGTGGCCGGCGGCACCATGGCATGGGCGGCAGGCCGGCTGCGCAACAGGTCGGAAAACAGGTGATGGTAACGGTACCAGTGGCCGTGCTCATCCAGCGGCACCAGGAACACCTGATGCGCCAGCAGGTAGCGCAGGATCTCGGCGCTGTCGTGGGCTTCGCGCACGGCATCGCACAGCTCGCTGCAGAAGCGCTCCTGCGGCGCGGTGTCGAAGAGGAAAGCCTGCACGTCCGCCGGCAGGCAGTCGATCACCTCCTCCAGCAGGTAGTCGCGGATCAGCCCTTCCCCGCCGTTCAAGGCCTGCGGCAGCGCCGCTTCGTTGCCGGCCCCGGCCGCCGCCAGCAGCCAGAAACGCAAGCCGGCGACCCACCCTTCGCTGCGCTGGATCAGGTTCTCCACCGCCTCACCGCGCAAGGCGCTGCTGTGGCGGTCGAGCAAGGCCAGCGCCTCGTCGCGGGTCAGGCGCAGGTCCTGCTCGTTGAGTTCCAGCAGTTGCCGCGACAGGCGCAGGCGCGCCAGGTGCCAGTCCGGCCGCTGGCGGCTGGTGACCATGACCAGCAGGCCGTCGGGCAAATGGTTGAGGAAAAATTGCAGGCAACGGTCGAGCACCGGCCCCTGGGCAAGGTGGTAATCGTCGAGCACCAGCAGCAGCGGCGCCGAAGGATCGAGCTGCAGCGCCAGTTCGTCGAGCAGGCCGTCCAGCCACTCTTCGAAGGCGAACGGCTGATGACGCTGACGCATTTTCAGCAGCCCCAGCGCCCGGCTGCCCAACTGCGGGAAAAAGTCCTGCAGGCCTTCAAGCAGGCGTTCGAGGAAACGCCCCGGATCGCTGTCCCGCGGGCTCAGGCCCAGCCACAGGCTCTGCCAGTGCGCCGGCAGGCTCTGGCAGAACTCCACCGCCAGCGAACTCTTGCCGAAACCGGCCGGGGCGCTGACCAGCAACAGCCGCCCGCCGAGGCCGGCGCGCAGGCGCTCGCACAGGCGCGGGCGCAACACATGGCCGTCAGGCAGCGGCGGACGGAAGAAACGGCCGTCCAGTGCCGCGACGGCAACGCTTGCAGGACCCGGTAGCGGGGACAGATCAGTCATGGCCGGCTCTTGTTCGAATGGCTGTTGGCGGCGTGGCAGATGTCCGCAGACTAGCCGTAAACGAAGAGGGATTGAAGGCGGTTGCTACAAATGGCTACAAAAAGGCTACGGAAAAAGCCACAGGCAAAAAAAACGCCCCGAACCGGTCGGGGCGTTTCCACGAGGATGCGGCCTCGTTTGCAGCGGTTTAGCGGATGCCGTCCTGACGCAGCGCGTTCGGCGTGAAGTCGGCGGTGGTGGCGGTGAAGCCGAAGTCATACGCCGACTTCTCTTCGTTCTTCATGCCCAGCGCCAAGTAGCGGCCGGACTGCAGGTCGTAGAGGGTCTCCAGGGTGTACCACGGTACCTGGACGTTGTAGTAGTTCTGCGAATGGGCTTCGGCCACGCGCCACAGCTGGTTGCGGCCGTCGTAGTGGTCGATCACCGCCGCCTGCCAGGTGTCTTCGTCGATGAAGAAGTCACGTTTGGCGTAGATGTGGCGCTGGCCTTCCTTCAGGGTCGCGACCACATGCCAGACGCGGCGCAGCTCATAGCGGGCCAGGTCCTGGTTGATGTGGCCGGCCTTGATGATGTCGGCGTACTTGAGCTTCGGATCGTCGAGCTTGTAGCTGTCGGAGGCGATGTACATCTCTTTCTTGCCTTCGAGCTTCCAGTCGTAGCGGTCCGGCGCACCGTTGTACATGTCCAGGTTGTCGGAGGTGCGCAGACCGTCCGCCGCGGTGCCCGGGCCGTCATAGGACACCTGCGGCGCCCGGCGCACGCGGCGCTGGCCGGCGTTGTAGACCCACGCCGAACGTGGTTCCTTCACCTGGTCGAGGGTCTCGTGCACCAGCAGCACGCCACCGGCCAGACGCGCCGGCGCGGTCACTTTCTGCTTGAAGTAGAACAGGATGTTGCCCGGGTTGGCCGGATCGTAGTCCTTCATCTTGTCGCGGAACACGAACTGGTCCTGGAAGTACACCAGGCTGAACGAGCCGTTGGCCTGCGGCGTGGCCTGGGTCACCAGACGGGTCACGCTGCCGCCGCGGTAGCGGGTGATGTGGTTCCAGATGACTTCCACGCCGCTCTTCGGAATCGGGAACGGCACGGCGGTGTCGAAGTTCTCCAGGCCGTTGCCGCCGGACACCAGGTTGGTGCTGGTGGCGTTCTTCTTGATCGCGGCGAACACGGCGTCCGGCACGGTGGCGCCGCGGTGGGACGGGTAGACCGGCATCTTGAAGGTGTCCGGGTAGCGCTTGAACATCGCGTACTGGCCCGGCGCGAGCTTGTCCTTGTACTGCTCGACGTTCTGCGCGGTGATGGTGAACAGCGGCTTCTCGCTGGCGTACGGGTCGGACAGGAACCCCTTGCTGTCGACGGTGCCGGCGTTCTTCGGCATCGGTTTCCAGGCCGGGATCGAACCGTCGGCGTTGCCGGCCATTTCGGCGCCCATCGGGGTCAGGCTCTTGCCCAGCTTGTCCGCTTCGGCGGCGGGCACCGCCGCCATGACGCCGGTCGCCAGCAGCGACAGGCCCAGAACACCGGCGTGGAACAGACTCTTTGTTATTTTCATAAATTCGTTCGTCCTGAAGATGCAGTGCTTAGAAGTTCACGCCGAAGCTGAGGGCCACGAAGTCGCGGTCATCCACGGTGGTGTACTTGCCGTCGAAGAAGTTGGTGTAGGCCAGGCTCGCGGTGTAGGTGTTCTGGTACTCGGCGTCGAGGCCCAGGCTGATGGCCTTGCGGCCTTCCTCGAAGTTGCCGCCAGGGCCTGGCGAGTAGCCGCTCACGTCGTGGGACCAGGCCACGTTCGGCTTGAGGTTCACGCCGGCGAACACGTCGTTGTATTCCCAGATCGCCCGGCCGCGGTAGCCCCACGAGGTCGAGGTGGTGAAGCCCTCGTTGGTGCAGTTGCGGCTACGGTTGTTGGTCGGGGTGCCGGGGCCTGCGCCGTTGATGGTGCTGGTGTTGAGCGCCACGCAGGTGTCCACCGGACCTGTGAACGGCAGTTCGCCCGGGCCGTAGACCGGATCGCGGCCGTAGCGCACGTCCGAGGTGCTTTCCAGGCCGCCGACGTGGGTCACGCCCACTTCGCCCACCAGGGTCAGGCGGCTGGCGCCCATCACCTGATCGAAGAAGTGCGTCAGGGTGGTCTGGAACTGGGTGATTTCCTTGCGGCGGTAGCCGTGCAGGTCCTGGCCCGGAACGCCGTTGAGCAGCGAAGCGTTGGTCAGGGCGCCGCCCAGCGGCCGCACGCCGGCGAACAGGATGTCGGTGGAGTTCAGCTGCACCGGCGCGTTCGGCCGGTAGCTGATCTCGCCGCTCCACGCCGTGCCGGTGGGCAGGGTGGTGGAGAAGCTCAGCCCGTAGAGGCGGATGTCCTCAGGGTATTCGACGAAGTACTGCGAGTTGCCCGCCACCAGCAGCGGCCCGAGCGCGGCGAACGGCCCCGGCAGCCCGCGCGCGGTGTTGTACACCGACTGCGGCGCGCCGGTGGCGCTGAAGATCGGCGCACGGCTGTGGTAGTTCATGAAGTAGGCGCCGAATTCGGTGTCCAGCGGCTCGAACATGTACTTCAGGGACGCGCCCCACTGGCCGCCGTCACGGGCGTCCCGGTCGCCGCCGCGGCGCACCAGCACGCCTTCCTCGTTGACGTCGACGCCGTTGGCCGCCAATGGCCCCAGGGCGATGGCCGGGATCTGCGAACGCTTGTTCAGCACGCGCAGGTTGTTGTCGCAGCCGTCGGCGATGATGTCCGGCTGGGAGAAGAAGGTGCCGCAGTTGTCGACGACGGTCTGGTCCCATTCGATCTGGTAGAAGGCATCGGCCGACAGGTTGTCGGTCAGACTCTGGGACACGTAGAACATGTTGACCGGGATCAGGCCTTCCTTGATCTCGGCGCCCGGACGGCGGAACGCGGAGACGTCGATCGGGTTGATCGAGTTGATGCCGCCGCCGATGAAGGTGCTTTCGCCCCAGCTCACCACCTGCTTGCCCAGGCGCACGGAGCCCGGCTGATCGGCGATCGAGTAGTTGTGGTAGACGAAGGCGTCGAGGATCTGGCCGCCGGCGGACTTGGCGCCTTCCTTGCGGTTGTTGTCGCTGATGTCCTTGAACTCGCGGCTTTCGTCCTTGAGCTCGAAGTCGTACCAGTACTTGCCCCGGACGAACACGCCGGTGTCGCCGTATTTCAGCTCCAGGTCATGGATGCCCTTGAAGATCTTGGAGAAGGTCTCGCCGCTCTTGAAGTTGGCGTGGCCGTCGTCGGAGGTCTGGGAGAGGCCGTGGCCGCCGTTGTTGACGCCGATGAGGTTCTTGTTCGGCTGCTGGGTCGACCAGCTGGCCCCGATCGACAGGGAGGAGTCGAACTGGCCTTCGATTTCACCGACGTTGAAGCTGACGCCGAATGCAGGCCCGGCGAGCGTGGAGGCGAGACTGACGGCCAGAGGCAGTTTAGCCCGGCGCCAGAACTGGTTAGCTGAATTCATCGACGCTACTCCATGTGCATTATTGTTATGGCAGTGAGTACTTTTAAAAACGCCTGAAGGACCGGACGCCAGGGCTGCCCGAATTCGCTTCAAATTGCATCGCCCCAAATGTGTGCGCGTGTGCCCCGTTCTTAAAAATCCTTGAGCGGACTATAGCCAGCAGGGGGTATCGCTTGATCCCTCTAAAGTGTGATTTGCAGCTGCCGGCCACTCTGGAACAGTCCTTTCGCCAGGCCGACCCATGTCGGCACGGCAAGGATGGCTGAAAATTCGGATTTCACAAGCCAAGCGCTTGCTTGGGGGTGTCTGGCGCGCCGTTTGCGGCGCGCCAGGGGACGCTCAGAGCGTGGAGAGGAAGGCGCTGTTGTTGGTCTGCCACTCGGTGATGTCGAGGCGGATGCGCTTCTTGTCGAGCTTGCCGACGCTGGTCTTGGGAATTTCGGTAACAAGGGCGATCTGGCTCGGGATCGCCCATTTGCTCAGGTGCCCCAGCTCGACGAACGGCTTGAGGTGCTCCTTGAGCTCCCGCGCCCCGATCTCATGCCCCTCGCGGACCACCAGCAGGGCAAACGGCCGCTCGCCCCACTGCGGATCGGGAATGCCCACCACCGCTACTTCGCGTACCGCGACGTGACGGCTGATCAGGTCTTCGAGGTCCAGCGAGGAGATCCATTCGCCGCCGGTCTTGATCACGTCCTTGATGCGGTCGCGGATGTCGATCACGCCCATGCCGTCCAGCGTGGCGACGTCACCGGTGTGCAGCCAGCCGCCGGCCCACAGCTCGGCGCCCTTCTGCGGCTCGTTGAAGTAGCCCTCGGTCAGCCACGGCGCACGTAGCACCAGCTCGCCCTGGGTCTCGCCGTCCGCCGGGAGGAAATTGCCCTCGGCGTCGACGATGGCCGCCTCCACCAGGGGTCCCGGCACCCCGGCCTTGATCCGGTAGGTGGTGCGCTCGTCTTCGCTGCCGGCCATCAGTTCGTCGTTCAGGTGCGCGCAGGACACCAGCGGCCCGGTCTCCGACATGCCGTAGGCGGCGGTCAGCTGAATGCCGCGGGCCTTGGCGGTCTCATACAGGGAACGGTTGAGCGCGCTGCCGCCGATGACGATTTTCCAGCCGCCGAAATCGGTGCCCTGGGCGCCCTTGGCGTTGAGCACCATCTGCAGGATGGTCGGCACGCAGTGGGAGAAGGTGACCTTTTCCTTGCGCCACAGCTCGACCAGGAACTCCGGATCGTAGCGCCCCGGATAGACCTGCTTGAGCCCGAGCATGGTCGCCACGTACGGCAGGCCCCAGGCATGCACGTGGAACATCGGCGTGATCGGCATGTACACGTCGTTGGTGCCCAGCAGCCGCACGCTGTCGATGGCGCCCATGATGGTCGACACGCCCATGGTGTGCAGCACCAGTTGCCGGTGGGTGAAGTACACGCCCTTCGGGTTGCCGGTGGTGCCGGTGGTGTAGAAGGTGGTGGCCACCGAGTTCTCGTCGAAATCCTGGAAGTCGTAGCGCGGGCTGGCGGCAGCCAGGAGTTGCTCGTACTCGCCGACAAGGTTGGGCAGGTCGGCGGTCTTCTCCGGCAGATCCGTCAGCAGCAGGGTCTTCTCCACCGTGGTCAGGTGCGGCGCGATGGCCCGGTACAGGCCGGTGAACTCGCTGTTGACCAGCACGAAGCGGTCCTCGGCGTGGTTCATCGTGTAGAGGATCTGCTCCGGCGACAGGCGCACGTTGATGGTGTGGATCACCGCGCCGATCATCGGGATGGCGAACATGCATTCCAGGTAGCGATGGCTGTCCCAGTCCATCACCGCCACGGTGTCGCCGGCCTTCACGCCCGCCGCCGTCAGCACGTTGGCCAGCCGCGCGACCCGTTCGATCAGGGTCGGGTAGCTGTAGCGCAGCTGGTCGCGGTAGACAATCTCGCGGGTCTTCTCGTAACGGGCGCCGGACATCAGCAGCCGTTTGATCAGCAGCGGGTACTGGTACGCCCCTTCGGCGGGCGGGATGACGCGGGTCTGCAACATAGGAATCCCTTTTCTGACGGCACGGTGTTGGCATTAGAGCTCTACTCTAGAACCGTTGCGTGACAGTCAAATCAGCCAAAGGAATGATTTGCAGAGCGGCGCAAATGCTAGCTTTGCGCCAGCATTTGCGATGGTTCGAACCGGCTCAAGCCATTTGTCCGACAGCCTCTTCCGAAGGCGTGCGTGGGAAAACCGCTGCGGCAAGGAAGGTCAAGGCGCCAAAACCGGCGAGAATCAAGTAAAGGCCCGCGAAGCCATGGCGTGGTTCGACATAGGCGATCAGCGGGATCGCCGTCGCGCTGGCGCCGAACGACAGGCAGTAGCGCAAAGCGAACACCCGGGCCTGCCAGTGCGGCGCGACGAAGTTGGCCACCATCGAATCGTTCACCGTGACCTGACCGAACACCACGAACATGAACGCCGCACCGACGGCGATCACCGCCCAGCCATCGACCCAGGCCAAGGCCAGCAACAACGGTGCCTGGCACAGGGTCAACACCACGAACGGCCATTTCAGGCTGATCCGGTGCAGCACCCGGCCGATGCTCAACTGCGCCACCGCGCCGAAGGCGTAGGCCAGGCTGACCACCACCCCGAGGGTCTGCGGCGAGGCGGCCCATTCATGCAAGCGCTCCTGGAACAGCTTCGGGTAGGTCATGGTGGTGGCGTTGAACACCACTCCGCCGGTGGCCGTGGCCAGCGCCAGCACGCCGAACACCATCGCCATGGAGATGCGCTGGCCCCCGGCGCTCTTGAGCGCAGCGTGGGCACGCACCGGAATCGGTTCGTCACGCACATGGAGGGCAAACCCGATGCCCAGGGCGATGGCCACCGCACCTGGCACCAGGAACGCCGCACGCCAGCCGAACTGCGCCACCAGCAACCCGGTGACCAGCGCCGAGAACGCCACCCCCAGGTTGCCCCACATGCCGTTGATGCCGATCTCGCGCCCGCGGTTCTGCGCATAGGCCACGAGCATCGCCGTGCCCACCGGGTGGTAGATCGCGGCGAAGACACCGGTCAGGGTCAGGCCCGCCACCAGCATCGCGGGGCTTGCGCTCAGGCCGGTGAACATCGCCGAGGCGCCGATGCCGAAAAAGAACACCAGCATCATGTGGCGCCGGCTCCAGCGGTCGCCGAGCCACCCGGCCGGCAGCGAGCAGGCGCCGAAGGCGATGAAGCCGCCCAGCGACAGGCCGATCAGCGCGGCGTAGTCGAGCCCGAAGGCTTGGGTCATGCCGAGCACGGCGGCGGGGAAGATCAGCATGAACATGTGATCGATCACATGGGCTGCGTTGATGTAGCGGATGACGGTGGCGGATCGGTTCATGGCGGCACGCTTGATGTTGTTGTGAGCGGCTATGCTAAGTTGGCGAAAAAGCGCAGACCTGCCAATCAAGTCATCGAACCAGACATGTTGATCAGCCATTTCGAACACGGCCCGGTGAGCGCCTACCCCCGGGACTACCTGGACGGCGCCCACCAGCCCTTGCACCTGCACCGCGAGGCGCAGCTGCTGTATGCGGTGCGCGGGGTGATGCGGGTGGTCACGGCCCAAGGCGCCTGGGTGCTGCCGCCGACCCGTGCGGTGTGGATCCCGCCCGAGGTCGCGCACGAGATCTTCATGTCCGGCGACGTGCAGATGCGTTCGCTGTTCATCGCCCCGGAGCTGTCGCCGGCCAGCCTCCAGCAGTGCTGTGTGCTGGCGGTCACGCCGTTGCTGCGCGAACTGATCCTGCGCGCCGTGCAGGGCCCGCCCCACGCGGACAATCCGCTGATCCAGCAACTGATGCTGCAGGAGCTCGCCGGCCTGGAGAACCTGCCGCTGCACATTCCGATGCCCGCCGACCGGCGCCTGCAAGGCATCTGCCTGGCGCTGCTGCAGACCCCCGACCACCCCAACACCCTGGAGGACTGGGCGCAGCAGGCCGGGGCCAGTTCACGGACGCTGGCGCGCCTGTTCCAGCAGCAGCTGAAGATGAGTTTCAACGCCTGGCGCCAGCAACTGCGCCTGATGGAAGCCCTGCCCCGCCTGCTCGCCGGGGACAGCGTGCAGCGCGTGGCGCAGGACCTGGGTTACGGCAGCGCGCGGGCGTTCAGCGCGATGTTCCGCCGTTTGCTCGGGGACAATCCCCGGGAGTACCTCAACGCCCTCAACCAGCTCGGGTCGATCAGTGCATCTCGGTGAAGGCCAGCTTCACGCCGATGGCGATCAGCACCGCGCCCATGGTGCGGTCGAACCAGTGGCCCATGCGGGCGAAACCGGCGCGCACACGCTGCTGGCTGAACAGCAGGGCCACCAGGCAGAACCAGGTCGCGGTGGCCGCCGCCAGGTAGAGGCCGTAGCCGGCCTGCACCGCCAGCGGCGTGTGCGGGTTGATCACCACGGTGAACAGCGACAGGAAAAACAGCGTGGCCTTGGGGTTCAGCCCGTTGGTCACGAAGCCTGAGGTGAACGCGCCGCGGGCGGTGCGCTCGCCGGCCTCCTTGTGCAGATCATCGGTGACGGCCGGCGCCGGTTGCGCGCGCAAGGCCTTGTAGCCGATGTACAGCAGGTACGCGGCGGCGGCCCATTTCAGGGCGTTGAACAGCACGATCGACTGCGACACGATCAGGCCGATGCCCAGCAGCGAGTAACCCACGTGCAGGAAAATCGCCGTGCCCACGCCCAGCGCCGTCCAGGTGCCGGCGCGCCGGCCGTGGGTCACGCTCTCGCGCACCACCACGGCGAAATCCGGGCCGGGGCTGGCCACGGCCAGCAGGTGGATCAGTGCAACGGTCAAGAACTCGGTCCAGTACATGGGGACTCCTTTGGGTCGAATCGGGCGGATCCGCAGAGCAGAGCCCCCAGCGGGGCGGGCTTCAGCCGTTGCGTATCAATTTGTTTCATCTGGTAGGCTCGGCAGATTACGCCTTCCGTTCACCGCACAAAAGGTACAGTTGATGACGAACGCCCGCCGCGCCGTATTCCTCGATCACCCTTCCCTGGACCTGGGCGATCTCGACCTGAACCCTTTGCGCGAGTGCTTCAGCGACCTGCAACTGTTCGCCCAGACCCTGCCGGAGCAGGTCGCCGAACGCCTGCACGGCGCCACCGTGGCGATCACCAACAAGATCGTCATCGACGCGGCCGCCATGGCGGCCAACCCCGACCTGAAGCTGATCCTGATCACTGCCACCGGCACCAACAACGTCGACCTGGCCGCCGCAAAGGCCCGCGGCATCACCGTGTGCAACTGCCAGGCCTACGGCACGCCGTCGGTGGCGCAGCACACGATCATGCTGCTGCTCAACCTCGCCACCCGTTTGGGTGACTACCGAAAAGCCGTCGGCGAAGGCCGCTGGCAACAGGCCAAACAGTTCTGCCTGCTGGACTACCCGATCGTCGAGCTGGAAGGCAAGACCCTGGGCCTGCTCGGGCACGGCGAACTGGGCGGCGCGGTGGCCCGCCTGGCCGAAGCGTTCGGCATGCGCGTGCTGTCGGGGCAGATTCCGGGACGGCCGCCGCGGCCGGACCGCGTGCCGCTGGCTGAACTGCTGCCCCAGGTCGACGCCCTCACCCTGCACTGCCCGCTCAACGAACACACCCGCCACTTCATCGGTGCCCGCGAACTGGCGTCGATGAAACCCGGCGCGTTCGTGGTCAACACCGCCCGCGGCGGCCTGATCGACGAGCAGGCGCTGGCCGACGCCCTGCGCAGCGGCCACCTCGGCGGCGCCGCCACCGACGTGCTGAGCACCGAGCCGCCGGTCAACGGCAACCCGCTGCTGGCCGCCGACATTCCGCGCCTGATCGTCACCCCGCACAACGCCTGGGGCAGCCGCGAGGCGCGGCAGCGCATCGTCGGGCAACTGACCGAAAACGCCCACGCGTTCTTCAGCGGTGAGGCGCTGCGGGTCGTCAATTGATAGACTGCGGCACTTTTTTACCAAGGAGCAGTTATGGATCCGCGCAGTGAAGTACTGCTTCGTCAGGCCGAGTTATTCCAAGGGTCGGTGCTGCTGGCCGGGCTGCCCGCCGACGATCTGCTCGGGCGCCTGCCCGACGCGTTCGGCTGGTGCTGGCATGCCGGCGATCAGGCCATGCTGGAGGCGCGCTTCGCCGGGCGCAGCCACTTCGGCGTGAACGTCCCCGAGCGCGGGTTTGACAGCGCGGTAGTGTTCCTGCCCAAGGCCAAGGACCTGACCGACTACCTGCTCAACGCCGTGGCTGCGCGCCTGGCCGGGCGCGAGGTGTACCTGGTGGGGGAGAAACGCGGCGGCATCGAAGGCGCAGCCAAGCAGCTCAATCCGTTCGGCAAGCCGCGCAAGCTCGACAGCGCCCGCCATTGCCAGCTCTGGCAGGTGACGGTGGCCGACGCGCCGGCGGCCAAACCGCTGGAAAGCCTGGCCCAGACCTATGAACTGCCGCTGGCCGAAGGGCCGCTCAAGGTGATCAGCCTGCCGGGCGTGTTCAGCCACGGCCGGCTGGACTGCGGCAGCGCCCTGCTGCTGGAGCACCTGGACAAACTGCCCAGCGGCCATCTGCTGGACTTCGGCTGCGGTGCCGGCGTGCTGGGGGCTGCGGTCAAGCGTCGCTACCCGGACACCCAGGTGACCTTGCTGGACGTCGACGCCTTCGCCGCCGCCAGCAGCCGTCTGACCTTGGCGGCCAACGGTCTGGAAGGCGACGTGCTGACCGGCGACGGCATCGATGCCGCCCCGCTGGGCCTGAACGCGATCCTGACCAATCCGCCGTTCCACACCGGGGTGCACACCGACTACCAGGCAACGGAAAACCTGCTGCGAAAAGCAGCCCAACATCTGAAAAATGGTGGCGAACTGCGGTTGGTGGCCAATAGTTTCCTCAAGTACCAACCGTTGATCGAGGAGCATCTGGGCGCCTGTTCGGTGAGGGCCGAAGGCCAGGGGTTCCGGATCTACAGCGCCAAGCGCGGCTGAAAATTTGTACTTGCCCAATCGGATTTGCCTAGGCAGAATCCGCTCCGTCCTAGGGGAGTAGTCTCCCACGAGCGCCTAGCTCGTCCGGCATACGTCAACACACTTGATCCGCAGATCATGGCGTATGCGACCCCAGCGTCCGCACCAGACGGACCGCAGGGTTTGACAAGACCTATGACACGCACACCTTACCCGGGGCGGGAAGGCTGTACGTGTCATAGCCGTGTCGACCCGCCCCTTAGGAAATCCTGATGCTGGACTCGCTGCTCGTTCCCACCGCCATCGTTGCCCTCGCCGAAATCGGCGACAAGACGCAACTGCTCGCGCTCATTCTCGCCGCACGCTTTCGCAAACCCTGGCCGATCATCGCCGGCATCGTCGCCGCGACCCTGGCCAACCATGCGGCCGCCGGTGCGGTCGGCGCCTGGTTCGGCAGTTTCTTCTCCGACTCCGTCCTGCACTGGATCCTCGCGGCCAGCTTCGCCGCCACGGCCCTGTGGACCTTGGTGCCGGACAAGATGGACGACGACGAGGCCAGCACGGCCCGCAAGTTCGGGCCGTTCCTGACCACGCTGATCGCGTTCTTCCTGGCTGAAATCGGTGACAAGACCCAGATCGCCACGGTGATGCTGGCGGCGCAGTACCCGGAGCTGTGGCTGGTGATCATCGGCACCACCGCAGGCATGCTGATCGCCAACGTGCCGGTGGTGCTGGCGGGGAATTTCGCGGCGGAGAAACTGCCGCTGACGCTGATCCGTCGCCTGGCGGCTTCGGCCTTCATGATTCTGGCGATCGTCGCGGTGTACAAGGCGATGCAGAGCAGCGGCTGGGTCTGACGCGGCAAGCCTGCGATGTCGCGTTATCGTTCATCGCGGGCAAGCCCGCTCCCACAGGATTCTGCGGTGACCACAGCCCCAGCATTCACCCGAGATCCCTTGTGGGAGCCAGCCTGCTGGCGATGGCGTCAGTCCGGGCACCACAGGCCCAAGACAAGACAGGTGCCCCCACAGGAATCTGCGCTGAACCGTCCTTGTGGGAGCGGGCTTGCCCGCGAAGGGGCCACCAGCCGCGCAGGGTGTCCATCAGGACTTCGGCGCTTTCTCGTACAACGGCATCACCTTCGGAATCGCCGCCTGCAACGAGGCGATCCGGCTGGACGAGGCCGGGTGCGTGCTCATGAACTCCGGCGGTGCGCCTTCCGAGGCCTTGCTCATCTTGTTCCACAGGGTGATCGCGGCGTTCGGGTTGTAGCCGGCCCGGGCGGCGAGTTCGAGGCCGATCAGGTCGGCTTCGTTTTCGTTGGCGCGGCTGTTGGGCAGGGTCATGCCGTAGTTGGCCACCGTGTCGGCGAGGGCCAGGCTGTCCTGACCCAGGCCGAGCAGCGCACCGGCCCCCTGCTTGGCCATTTCGATGCCGTAGGCCTTGGACATCGCCTCACGACCGTGCTCGCGCAAGGCGTGGGCGATCTCATGGCCCATGACCGCGGCGATCTCGTCGTCGGTCAGCTTCAGGCTGTCGATCAGCCCGGTGTAGAAAATGATCTTGCCGCCGGGGCCGCAGTTGGCGTTGAGCTCATCGCTCTTGATCAGGTTGACCTCCCACTTCCACTGCGCAGCGTCCGGACGGAAGTTCGGCGCCTGCGCAATCAGCCGGTTCGCGATGGCCTGAACGCGTTTCGCGTCGTTGCTGGTCTTGTCCAGCACGCCCTTGCCGGACGCCTCGCCCACCGTCTTCTGATAGGACTGGGCATACATCTGGTCGACTTCCTGCGAGGACAGCATGCTGAACATGTACTGCTTGCGTTCCACACCCACGGCGCCGCCGCTGGTGGTGTTGACCGACTGGCAACCGGCCAGCGACAGCGCTGCGCCCAGCGCACCTGCAACCCAAATCTTGTTCATTCAAAAGCTCCCTGGAAACCTGCGCGTATCCTAGGCGGGTAACGGTAGCCGCGCCAGATCCAACAGACGTGTTGCACGTACTTTCAGAAAGCCTCCGCGCCCCTGTAGGAAAAAATTCATACCCGCCGCAATGCCTTCCGCCACTGCGTCGCGCACCGATCCATTTGCGACATCCTTCCTTTATTCCGGCGCAATCCGCTCATGGCTCCGTGCCCGCTGCCGATACATCAGCGCAGACGTCTTCCTGCGTGCGGAGCTCCCATGAAATTCAAGTCGATCCAGTTTTCCGTGGCGGCCCTGGCCGGCGCCATCGTTCTCAGCGTGGTGGCCGCGCTGGTGCTGTATGCGCTGTTCTCCGGCGCCCGGACGCAAGACATGGTGCAGGAACGCACCCAGGCCCAGTTCGAGCAGGTCATTGAACAGCGTCTGACGTCTCTGGCGCAGACCCAGGTCAGCCAGATCCAGCGCGAGCTCGAAGCGCCGCTGCTGATCGCCGGCGGGCTGGTGCGGGTCAACGCCCTGCTCGGCACGCCGGGCGCCGACGGCCAGCCCCGGCTGACCGTCAGCCGCGAGCAGTTGATCAGCCTGATCAAGGAAAACGTCGAGAAGAACCCGAAAATCCTCGGCACCTACATCGGCTGGGAAAAGAACGCCCTGGACCACAACGACGCCGCCTACGTCGGCACCCAGGTGGTGGGCATCGACGCCACCAACGGGCGCTTCCTGCCGTGGTGGTTCCGCAATGACGACGGCACCCTGGGCCTGGACAAACTGGTGGATGTGGACGACCAGAAAGTCCTGTCCACCGGCGTGCGCGCCAGCGAGTACTACCTGTGCTCGAAGGAAACCAAGAAGTCCTGCGTGATCGACCCGGCGCCGTACAAGGTCGGCGACAAGGTCGTGATGCTCGCCTCGTTCATCGAGCCGATCATGCTCAACGGCGCGTTCCAGGGCATCGTCGGCGCCGACCTGTCGGTGAACTTCATCCAGGAGATGCTCCTGGCCGCCAACCAGAAACTGTACGCCGGCGCCGGGCAGATGGCCCTGATCGGCGGCAACGGCCGGATCGTGGCCTACACCAAGGATCCGAGCAAGTTCGGCGAGAAGGTCAGCGACATCCTCGACAGCCAGCAGATCGCCAACATGGCCAATCTCAAGCGCGGCGAAGTCACCTACACCGTCAGCAAGGAACAAGGGCGGATCGAGCTGTACCTGCCGTTCGGCATCGGCCAGACCGACGCGCGCTGGACCTTGATGCTGCAATTGCCGCTGAACGCGGTGATGGCCGACCTGCAGAAACTCCAGGGCGACCTCGACGCCCAGCGCAAATCCGACACTTTCGGCATGGCCATGGTCGGCCTGATCATCGCCGGCCTCGGCCTGCTGGTGATCTGGCTGGTGGGCCACGGCATCGCCCGTCCGCTCAAGCAGATGGTGACCATGCTCGACGACATCGCCCAGGGCGAAGGCGACCTGACCCGCCGCCTGAGCAGCGACCGCAGCGATGAGCTCGGCTCGATCGCCAAAGGCTTCAACACGTTCCTGGCCAAGTTGCAGGCGATGATCACCCAAGTGGTGACGTCGGTGCAGAGCGTCAGCGATTCGTCCGAGCACACCGCCGACATCGCCATCCGCACCAACATCGGCGTGCAGAAGCAGATGGCCGAGATCGACCAGGTGGCCACCGCCGTGCAGGAGATGACCGCCACCGCCCAGGACGTGGCGCGCAACGCGACCCAGGCCGCGCAGGCGGCCAGCCATGCCGACCAGGCCGCGAGCCAAGGCATGCAGATCGTCAGCGACACGTCGAAGTCGATCGGCGTGCTGGCCGTGGAGATCGGCAAGGCCGTGGAAGTGGTGCAGGCACTGGCCAAGGACAGCGAGAACATCAACGCGATCCTCATCGCCATCCGCGCCATCGCCGAGCAGACCAACCTGCTGGCCCTGAACGCGGCCATCGAAGCGGCCCGCGCCGGCGAGCAGGGCCGCGGTTTCGCGGTGGTGGCCGACGAGGTGCGCAACCTGGCGCAGAAGACCCAGCAGGCCACCGAAGAAATCCAGAGCATGATCCAGCAGTTGCAGCAGGGCACCCGCGAAGTGGTGCGGGTCATGGAGGACAGCCAGAGCCGCACCGACGAAAGCGTGCAGCACGCGGCCAAGGCCGCCGAAGCGCTGGAGACCATCACCCAGGCGGTGTCGGTGATCAACGACATGAACACCCAGATCGCCAGCGCCGCCGAGGAACAGAGCGCGGTGGCCGACGACATCAACCGCAACGTGATCAACATCGGCCAGGTGGCCAACGAAGTCGCGGGCGGCGCCGACGAATCGAGTTCGGCCAGCGCCGACCTGACCAAACTTGCGGAGCAGCAGCGCCGGCTGATCAATCAGTTCAAGGTCTGACCGGCGGGAAGGCCCTGCGGGCCTTATCGCGAGCAGGCTCGCTCCCACAGGGGGACGGTGGTGAAAAACTGTGGGAGGCAGCCTGACGCATAGATGCCGAATGGGCCGGCCTCATCGCGGGCAAGCCCGCTCCCACAGGTTTTTGCAGTGAACACAGTTGCGCATGCCCACCAGATCCCTGCTGGCGATGGCGGTGGATCAGGCACAGGTGATGTCGGATGAGCCGGCCTCATCGCTTGCAGGCTCGCTCCCGCAGGGTTCGGTGAGAACCACAGATTCCGCAGGCACCCGCGATCCCCTGTGGGAGATTCTATGGTTGAGGCAAAGCCCTCAGCCTGCTTTTGGTTCATATTCGCTTTGCCCTTTGAGCAGGGCGAATACGATCCGGGCCAGTTTGC
>NZ_NEIU01000020.1:0-107613 GCF_002113595.1 Pseudomonas sp. B3(2017) | reverse complement strand
TTGCGGGTCGAGGTTGTTCATCAGCATGCGCAGCGGCGCTTCGGTCAGCCAGCTCTTGGCGGTCAGCTGGTTGCCGCGGGGGGCGCGGATTTCGACGTCACGAAAACGGGTTGGCTTGCTCACCGTGAATCCTCTTGAATCGGCAGTCGTGCCGTTTTGTTGTTGTGGATTGGAGTAAATACAAACATGTATATACAGGCTCAATCAAGCGAAATTTGACGACCTGTGCGTTACTTGTCGCTTAGGGTGAAAGGAATAGGCTAACGATGGAAAACGAGCGGCCGGACGGCCGCTCAAAAGGCTGGAACGTTACTTCAGGTTGCCGCTGAGGAACTGCTGCAGGCGCTCGCTCTTGGGGTTGCCCAGCACATCCTCGGGCGCGCCCTGCTCTTCCACCCGCCCTTGATGCAGGAACAGCACCTGGTTCGATACCTTGCGGGCGAAGCTCATTTCGTGGGTGACCATGATCATGGTGCGCCCCTCCTCGGCCAACCCCTGGATTACCTTGAGCACCTCGCCCACCAGTTCCGGGTCCAGCGCTGAGGTCGGCTCATCGAACAGCATGATCTCCGGTTCCATGCTCAGGGCCCGGGCGATGGCGACCCGCTGCTGCTGGCCGCCCGAGAGAAACGCCGGGTACTGATCCGCGACCCGCGCCGGCAGGCCGACCTTGTCCAGGTAGCGCCGGGCCCGCTCCTCGGCGTCCTTCTTGCTGACGCCCAGCACCCGGCGCGGGGCCAGGGTGATGTTCTCCAGCACCGTCATGTGGCTCCACAGGTTGAAGTGCTGGAACACCATCGCCAAACGCGTGCGCAGGCGTTGCAGTTCGTCGGCGTCGGCCACGCGCATGCCGTGCCGGTCGTGGACCATGCGGATCGGCTGGTTGTCCAGGCTCATGGCGCCGTCGTTGGGCGTTTCCAGGAAGTTGATGCAGCGCAGGAACGTGCTCTTGCCCGAGCCGCTGGCGCCGATCAGGCTGATCACGTCGCCGGTCTTGGCGCTCAGCGAAACGCCCTTCAGGACTTCGTGGTTGCCGTAGCTTTTGTGCAGGTTTTCAACGGTCAGTTTGTACATGGCAAACCTCCTGAATTAATGGGCCGGGCCAAGGAAGGACAACCAGCGCCGTTCCGCCAGGCGGAACAGGCTGACCAGCGAGAACGTGACGGCCAGGTAGATCGCGGCCGCGATGCCGAAGGACTGGAAGGTCAGGAACGTCGCCGAGTTGGCGTCCCGCGCGACCTTGAGGATGTCCGGCACGGTGGCGGTGAACGCCACGGTGGTCGAGTGCAGCATCAGGATCACTTCATTGCTGTAGTACGGCAGCGAGCGGCGCAGGGCCGACGGAATGATCAGGTAGACATACAGCTTCCAGCCGCGCAGGCCGTAGGCCTTGGCGGCCTCGACTTCGCCGTGGTTCATGCTGCGGATCGCCCCGGCGAAGATCTCCGTGGTGTAGGCGCAGGTGTTCAGGGCGAAAGCCAGGATGGTGCAGTTCATCGCGTCGCGAAAGAACGCGTCAAGCATCGGCTGGGCGCGTACCGCCGCGATGCTGTAGATCCCCGTGTAGCAGATCAACAACTGTATATACAGCGGCGTGCCGCGGAACAGGTAGGTGTAGAACTGCACCGGCCAACGCACCAGGGCATTGGACGAGACCCGGGCGATGGACAGCGGCACCGACAGCACGAAACCGATGAAGATCGAGGCGCTGAGCAGCCACAGGGTCATGGCCAGGCCGGTGATGTGGTAGCCGTCGTGGAACAGGAACGGTTTCCAGTATTCCTGAAGGAGCTCGATCATCGTACGGCCTCCCGGGTGCCGGCGGCGTAGAAGATCTCCAGCCGGCGCAAGACATAGTTGGAGACGGTGGTGACCAGCAGGTAGATCAGGGCCGCCAGCAGCAGGAAGAAGAACAGCTGATACGAACTCTTGCCCGCGTCCTGGGCCACCTTGACCAGGTCGGCCAGGCCGATGATCGACACCAGCGCCGTGGCCTTGAGGATGACCATCCAGTTGTTGCCGATGCCCGGCAGAGCGAAACGCATCATCTGCGGGAACACCACCAGGCGAAAGCGCTGCATGCGGGTCAGGCCATAGGCGGTGGCGGCTTCCATCTGCCCGCGGGGCACAGCGAGGATGGCGCCGCGGAAGGTTTCGGTGAAGTACGCCCCGTAGATGAAGCCCAGGGTGATCACACCGGCGCTGAACGGGTCGATCTCGATGTACTCCCAGCCCATCGCTTCGGTCAGGTTGGTCAGCCAGGTCTGCAGGCTGTAGAAGATCAGCAGCATCAGCACAAGGTCCGGCACGCCGCGGATCAGCGTGGTGTAGGCCTGCGCCGGCATGCGCAGCAGGGCCGTGCGCGACAGCTTGGCGCTGGCGCCGATCAGGCCCAGCAGCACGCTCACCAGCAGGCACAGAAAGGACAGTTTGACCGTCATCCAGGCGCCTTCCAGCAGCAACGGGCCGAAGCCTTTCAGGCTGAAGCCCGACAGCCCCAGCAGCTGCAGCAGTTCATCGAACATCGCGCACCTCCAGGGCAGAGGCGCCAGGCACGCAGGGGGCTTGAGGGCAGCGTTGCGGGAAAGGCAGTGGAGCAAGGATCAGAAATGTTTTTTTCATTGTTATTTCCTGAAGACCGACAAGGGCGCTTGCGGCGCACGGGTACTGTTCATGGAACGCAGATGAGGCGATGACACGCAGACACCCCGACCCGGGTCTCGAACCGATCCGTGTGTCGAGGTGTGCGGCCGACTCTAATGCACCTATATTTACTTGTACAGACAGGCTTAAGCATTTGGTCGGTTTGTTCGTCATCCTGTCGGGAACCGTGCAAGGCACCCTCCCCGACAGGCCCGATCGCGACCCGTCTGCCGTCGGATCAGCCGTTGTCGATATCGAAGTCGAAGTACTTCGCCCGGATCTTCTCGTAGGTGCCGTTGCGGCGGATCTCGGCCAGGGCGGCGTTGATGGCCTGCTTCAGCTCGGTGTCATCCTTGCGCAGGCCGATGGACGCGCCGACGCCCAGGGTCTGGGTGTCGTGCACCGCCTCGCCGGCGAAGCCGAAGTCATGGCCTCGATCGGTTTTGAGGAACCCCATGTCCGACTGCACCGTGTCTTGCAGCGCGGCATCCAGTCGCCCCGAGAGCAGGTCCTGATACACCAGGTCCTGATTCTGGTAGGACAACACGTCGACACCGTTCGGCGCCCAGTGGGCCTTGGCGTAGGCCTCCTGGGTCGAGCCCATCTCCACGCCGATGTGCTTGCCTTTGAGCGACTCGATCGCAGGCTTGATGTCCGAGCCTTTGCGGGCCACCAGGCTGGACGGGGTGTGGTAGATCTTGTCCGAGAAGTCGATCTGCTGAAGGCGCTTCTCGGTCACGCTCATCGACGACAGGATGCCGTCGAACTTTTTTGCCTTGAGCCCCGGGATCACGCTGTCCCAAGGGCTTTCGACCCACACGCACTTGGCCTTGAGCTGCTCGCAGATGGCGTTGCCGATGTCGATGTCGAAGCCCACCAGCGTGCCGTCGGGCGCCTTCGATTCGAACGGCGCATAGCTGGGATCGACGCCGAAGCGGATGACGGTCCAGTCTTTGGCGTGGACGCCGCCGGCAGCCAGGAACAGGACGAGCGAGAGGATGATTTTGTTCATGTCGGTCTCCGAGGACACATTCGTTCAAAGCGGGGCTTTGAGGTAAGGCCAGCCTGGGTAGTTGGACTCATTGTCAGAGGCTGGTCGGGGGAAGCATCAGGTCAGGGCTGCGCCAGAAACCGCTCGACCAGGCGCGCCCAATAGGCGGCCCCGACCGGCAGGTTGCTGTCGTTGAAGTCGTAACCGGGGTTGTGCACCATGCAGCCGTCCGCGCCGACGCCGTTGCCCAGGCGCAGGAAGCAGCCAGGACGGGCCTGGAGCATGTAGGCGAAGTCTTCGCTGCCCATCAGCAGGTCGGTGTGCGGCACGACCCGGTCGGTGCCGAGCAGCTCTTGCGCCACCTCAATCGCGAAGTCGGTTTCGCGGTCGCTGTTGATCACCACCGGATAGCCCATGCGGTAGTCGATCTCGACTTCGGCGCCGTAGCTGGCGGCCTGCTGCTGCACCAGTTCGGTGATGCGCGACTTGAGCAAGGCACGCACCTGGGCGCTGAACGAACGCACGCTCAACTCAAGCCGGGCGGTGCCGGGGATGACGTTGTTGGCGGTGCCGGCCTGCAATACGCCGACCGTCACCACCGCAGGTTGGGTGGGCTCGACGTTGCGCGCCACGACGGTCTGCAACGCCATCACGATGCTGGAGGCCACCACCACCGGATCCACCGTCAGATGGGGCCGCGCCGCATGGCCGCCGTTGCCCTTGACGGTGATGTAGACGTTGTCGCCCGCCGCCTGCAGCGGCCCGCGACGGAAAAGCATGGTGCCGGCCGGCGCGCCCGGATGGTTGTGCAGGCCGAACACCGCATCGCAGGGAAAACGCTCGAACAGGCCGTCCTTGATCATGCTCAGCGCGCCGCTGTCGATGCCGTGTTCCTCGGCCGGCTGGAAGTACAGGTGCACGGTGCCGGAGAAGTTGCGCGTCTGCGCCAGGTGACGGGCGGCGCCCAACAGCATGGTGGTGTGGCCGTCATGGCCGCAGGCGTGCATCTTGCCGTGATGCCGGCTGGCGTAGGGCAAGCCGGTCTGCTCCAGGATCGGCAAGGCGTCCATGTCGGCGCGGATGCCGATGCTGCGCGGGCCGTCGCCGACCTTCAGCGTACCGACCACGCCGGTTCTCCCGACGCCGGTGGTCACGGCGTAGCCCCACGCCTCCAGCTTCTTGGCCACCAGCCCGGCCGTCTCCAATTCCTCGTAGGCCAGCTCGGGGTGCTGATGCAGGTGATGGCGTATCGCACGCAGATCGTCGGTCGATTCGGCAAGGTCGGCGACCTCGCAATAACGTCGGGTAGTGTCCATATCGCTTGGCTTCTCTTTGTGATTCCCCCGTCTGACGGGGGTGTGAAGCCACAGTAGAGATTGCCGGGTGCGCTGAGAAGATGTAATTTTTTTGCCGATGATCAGCTTTATTTATCACCAGAAACCCGTGGAAGGCAGTGCCCGTGAAGATCAACCAACTCCAGGTGTTCGTGACCGTCGCCGAAGAAAAGAGCCTGCGCGCCGCCGCCCGCTGCCTGAACCTGACGCAGCCCGCCGTCACCCGCAGCGTGCAGGAACTGGAAAGCGACCTGGGCGTGGTCCTGATGACCCGCAACGTGCAGGGCATCACGCTGACCGAATGCGGCAAGGCGTTGCAGATCCGCGCGCACCAGATCCTTGAGGATGTGCGGCGGGCTCGGGAAGAGCTCGACCAGATCACCCACAACATGCGCGGCAAGGTCACGGTCAGCGCCACCTCCACCATCGCGCTGAGCCTGCTGCCCAAGGCCCTGGAGCAATTCCAGAAGACGGCCCCCGATGCCGAAATGACGTTCATGGAGGTCAAGTTCCCGCTCGCGGCCCAGCACCTGCGCGACGGCTCGCTGGATTTCGTGGTCTCCCACGAACTGCCCGACATGCTCGGGGACGACCTGATCAGCCTGCCGCTGTTCTCGACCGACTTCGTCGTGATGGCGCGGGCCGGGCACCCGTTGGCGAACGCGCGCCACCTGCGCGAACTGACCGACGCGCAATGGCTGAGCACGGTGCCGTCCGGCGGTTTCCAGCACAGCGTGATGGAGACCATGTTCGGCCACGCCGGGCTGCCCCTGCCCCGGCGCATCGTCCATTGCTCATCGTTCGCCATCGCGCTGGGCCTGGTCACCGGCACGGATTCCCTGGTGCTGTTCTCGCGGCTGCTGGCCGACAGCATCGCCAGCTTCGGGCTGCAGCGGATTCCGCTGGAGCAGAAACTGCCGGCGCTGGAGATGAGCATCATCCTGCGCAAGGGCACCCTGCTCACACCGGTGGCCCAGCGCTTCATGGAGTGTTTACGGGCGGTCGTCAAACACCGTTGAGGGCGGCCCCTCTTCAGGCCAAGCGCATCGACACCTCGATGTCATCGGCAAACGGCACCGAAACGTAACCGTTCTGCGGCGAACGCACGTGGGCCACGAACTCGGGGCAGTAATCGGTGTTGTCCGCCACCACCAGCGCGCCCGGCCGCAGGTGTTTCTCCACCAGGCCCAGCACGTCGCCGTACAGCGCCTTGGCGCCGTCGAGCAGCAGCAGGTCGACGGATCCGGGCAGCTTGCTCGCCAGCGTGACCAACGCATCGCCTTCGCGGATCTCCACCAGGTCGCTCACGCCGCCTTCCTCGAAGTGATGCCGCGCCAAAGCGATCTTCGACGGCTCGAATTCGCTGCCGATCAGCACACCGCCGCCGTTGTCCCGCAGGGCCGCCGCCAGGTGCAGGGTGGACAGCCCGAACGAGGTGCCGAACTCGACGATGGCTTTGGCCTTCGTGCTGCGGGCGAGCATGTACAGCAGCTTGCCGGTGTCGCGGGACACCGGCAGCCACAGGTCCTTGAGCATGGCGTAGAGCTGGCGGTACTCGGTCTTGCTGTGCATCAGGCGCTCGCGCTCATCGCGCGACACCGTCTCCAGCACCGGGCTGGTGGCGGTGCTGGCCTGGGTGTAGAGGCGTTCGATCAGGGGCGCCAATGGCGCAGAGGTCAGGGTCGTCATGATTGCTTTCCGTCGGTTGCTTTGTGTGGGTTCGGCGCTAGAGTTGCGAACCAAACGCGAGTGATTCGTCGCATTCAAATGATGCGAGCGATTCGCGCCCGCCGCTATTCGCGTTCTCCACCCACCGTTGGAGCTCTCATGACTAACCGCCAGACCGCCCGTATTTCCTCACGCAAACAGCCGCAGCAGGTGCGCTCCACTGAGCTTGTGGGCGCCATCCTGGAGGCGGCTGTTCAGGTTTTGGCCAAGGAAGGCGCCGCCCGCTTCACCACCGCACGGGTGGCGGAAAAGGCCGGCGTGAGCATCGGCTCGCTGTACCAGTACTTTCCCAACAAGGCGGCGATCCTGTTCCGCCTGCAGAGCGACGAGTGGCAGCAGACCACTCAGATGCTGCAGCGGATCCTGGAAAGCCAGGCGCAGCCGCCGCTGGAGCGCCTGCGCGCCTTGGTGCATGCGTTCATCCGTTCGGAATGCGAGGAAGCGCAGATGCGCGGCGCCCTGAACGACGCCGCCCCGCTCTACCGCGACGCCCCCGAGGCTCAGGAAGTGCGCGCGGCCGGCAAACGGATCTTCGACGCCTTCATGCTGGAGCTGCTGCCCGACGCCGCAGAGGACGTCCGCGCCCAGGCCTGCGACCTGATGCTCAGGACGTTGAGTTCGGTGGGCAAGGACTTTTCCGGCACCCCGCGCAGCGAGGCGGACATCAGCGTGTGCGCCGACGGCATGGCGGACATGTTTTGCGCTTATGTCGGGCTGCTCAGGGCGCCGGCCTGAGCGGCAGGGAGCCGAACACTGCCATTTCGGCATAGCCCTTGTAGCCATCGGTTATCGACCATCGCGCCGGCCATTAGAAACCAGACCGCCGGTGCGAACTGGCCGCCCAATCACCTTGCGCGCAAGGCCGCGGCGACTATGCTCCCCAATGCTGCGCTAATGGCCATTGGCCTTGAAGCGCATGGCCTCCGGTTCCGCTGTCCGGGCACCGCAACGCTGATTGGCAGAGAGCCCTACGCCTGACGACGCAAGCGCGTCCGTGCGGGCGTTCCCCAAGGAGGGAGTCATGCCCGCACCCGGACAGTACCTGTCTGCAGTGCCTGCCTACGAACCCCTCGGCGACCCTCCCCTTGAAGGCTCGCTCTGTCTCCCCTTTATCGCTGAAAACAGAGCAACCCCGCCGGCCGGCGCGCACCCGCGTCCGGCCGGCATCACCCACAGGAACGGAGGGAAACACCATGGCCGCCGTACGCCAGGATGTCGCAAAACTCGGCTCTGGATGGAACAAGGACTTGCTGAACTACGCCCTTGCGATGCAAGCGATGGACGAACTGCCCATCCAGGATCGCAACAGCTGGAAGTTCCTGGGCGCCATGCATGGCTTTCATCCCCAGTTATGGAGAAACGAGCACCTCATCAAAGCGAACGCCCCGATCCCGACGGATCTGACCAACAACACCTTCGGCAACCAGTGCCAGCACGGCAGCTGGTATTTCCTGTCCTGGCACCGGGCCTACCTGTACGCGTTCGAGTCCATCGTCGCCGCCAAAGTGAAACAGCTGACCGGCGACGACTGGGCGCTTCCCTACTGGAACTACCTCGACAGCAGCAACCCGAAAGCGCTGAACCTGCCGGACGCCTTCGTGGCCAAGACGCTGCCCAACGGCAAGCCCAACCCGCTGAGGAAGTACCCGCGCCGCAACGGGATCACGGCGATCCAGGCCAGCCCCTGGCTGAGCCTTGCCGCGATGGAGGAGAACGATTTCCTGGTGGGCAACGACGGATCCCTGGGGTTCGGCGGCGGGATCTCCGATGATTTCGTGCAGTTCGAGGCCATGACCGGCGACCTGGAAAGCAACCCGCACAACACCGTCCACGGTCTGGTCGGCGGCTACATGGGCAACGCCCTGCTGGCCGGGCTCGACCCGATATTCTGGCTGCACCACTGCAACATCGACCGACTCTGGGAAGCGTGGATGAACACGCCGGGCAAGACGATGGTGCGTGACCCACGCTGGCTCAACGGCCCGGCGAACCGCCGGTTCATCATGCCGGTGCCCGGCGATAACGCGCCGGGTGTGACGTTCAGCGGCAAAGACACCCTCAAGGGTGGCAAATATCACCGGACCTACGATGATCTGAGCATCGGCACAGGCGTGAAGCCAGGAGTCCAGGCAGTGGCACGGGTCAACATGGGTTCGCCCACAACACAGAAGGTCCAGCCGATCGGCGCCAACGCCGACGTCGTCAAGGTCGGCGGTGCGCCGGTGCAGACCCGCATCGACCTGGAACCGACCGCCACCGCCAAAGGCATGGCCACCATGGGCGCAACGGCCACAGGCCAGGAAGTGACCCGGCTCTACCTGGCGCTGGATTCCGTGCGCGGTTCGGCGCCGTCTCCGCTCCTGCATGTCTACGTCAACCTGCCGCCGGACGCCGACCCGGCGCAGCACCCCGAACGGCAGGCCGGCAGCCTGACGCTGTTCGGGCTCAACGTTGCCTCGCAGGACGACGGCCCCCATGCGGGTGGCGGCCTGGGCTACACGATCGACATCACGGACCTGGCCCAGCGGCTGACCGACGCCGGCGACTTCGACCCCCAACACCTGCGTGTGACGCTGGTCCCGGGAGAACAGGTCTCCGACGACGAGCCGATCACGGTCGAGCGCATCAGCGTCCTGAAGCGTAGCGGTGTCGTGACTTGAGGATCGGTCCCATGCGGGTCGGCTCGGTTCTGCGCAGTTTCACCTATGCCCCCTGGCCGCTGCTGCTGGCCACGTCGGGGCTCGGCCTGGCCCTTTGCGTCTACAGCGAGGCGACCCGCGAGGGCCCGGCGTTCTGCGCGGCCGTCAACGGGGTGTCGGTGCTCACGCGCTGGCCCGCGGCATTGCAGGCGGAGCTGGCGTTGAACCCGCTCCCGCGGGTTCTGCAGGAATGGTTCCTGATGCTGCTGGCCATGATGCCGCCCCTGCTGGCGATGCCGCTCATGCACGTGTGGCGCTCCAGCCTGCCGCGCAGACGGGTACGGGCGACGGTCGTTTTTCTGCTCGGCTACGGCGCGCTGTGGATGGCGGCAGGCCCTGTGCTGCTGGCCCTGGCGCTGTTGCTGCAGATCGCCGCGCTCAAGGGGGCATTGATCGTGTCGCTGCTGATCGCGTTGCTGTGGAGCATGAGCCCGTGGCACCGGGCGGCGCTCAACCGCAGCCACCGCCGACGGCGCATCGGCCTGTTCGGCTGGGCGGCCGACCGGGACTGCCTGGCCTTCGGCGTGACGCATGGCGCCGGGTGCATCGCGTCGTGCTGGGCGTGGATGCTGGTGCCGCTGGTCAGCGGCGCCTGGCACCTGCCAGTGATGCTGGCCGCTGGCGTCGTCCTGCTGGCCGAACGCCTGTCCCCGCCCGGCCCTGCGCGTTGGCGCTGGAACCCCGGTGCTTCATCCATCCACCTTTTCTCGCTTCTCATCAAGCGCAACACGGAGCGTTCCCATGGATAGGCGTGCGTGTCTGGCAATCGGCGTGAGCACCGTGGTGCCCGTCGACAATCTGGCCCTGAATTTCGCGTACCTGGACGGCGCCGTCTTCGCGGCCCGCTCCCTGGGCGAGTGGGCCCTGAGCGCGGGCTTCGGCGCCGCGAACGTCCGGGTCGTCGACGACGAACCGGTTGACGCAACCCCCAACCCGGTCACCCGCGAGCGGGTACAAAAAGCTGTCGACGAGCTGTTTCCCCCAGGCGCCGCAGTGGTGGACCAGCTGATCCTGGCCTATTGCGGCCATGGGCTGACCGACGCGAACTTCGACTCGGTGTCATGGCTGTTCAGCGATTCGCTGCGCCAGAAGTACCGGGTGGTGGCCAATGCTTTCTATGCCGAACTGCTGCTGCACGGCGTCCGGCGCATCACGCTCATCAGCGATGCCTGCCGCGAGGCGCCCCAGGGCCTGGACCTGATGCGCCTCGACGGCGTGCGCGGAATCGTCGTGCAGGGGACGCAGGTCGACAGCCCGAAATTCGACCGTCTGACGTCCTGCCAGGACGGGCAGCTCGGTTACATGGTCTTCGACCCTGCGGCAGCGGCGCCGGGCAAATGCGTGTTCTCCGGCGTCATAACGGACGCGCTGTGGGGGCTGGAGCCGACGGCCATCGAGAAAGGCGTGATCACCACGACCACGTTGGGCAAGTGCGTGCGCTCCAGAACCACCGAGCGCGCCAGCCAATACCACCTCAGGCTCAATCCGCAATGCCAGGTCGACGTCGAATCGGCGGTGCTCTACGACACCGCCGAACCGCTGCAGGTGCCCGGCGACCTTCAGCCCTGGCCCGCCGGAACCAATGCCGCGGCCCTGGGTGCCTCACCGGCCGCCGAAGCGCCGCAGTCCGCCGACCACATTCTGGAGCGCGTGCACACCGACCCGGCGTTCAGGGACCAAGTGCTCGGCGCGGATTTCGGCCTCAAGCGCTTCAACCTGACCGTCCCCGACAGCCAGGCCATGACCATTCCCGATGACAGCAAGGACTTGCTCCGCGACCTGGTGGAACTGCGCCAACCCGCCACCTGGGTGCTCGGCAAGAAGCAACAGGTCCGGGCACTGGTCGAGCGGATCGAGACCGAGGCGGCCGCCGGAGAGCTGCGCCAGCGCCTCGGGCAGATCGGGGATCCCGGCGGCGCCAACCTATACGCTTGGGGTAACCGAGTGAAGCTGTGGTACGCCCACCCGATCGAGTCCCAGGCCGCCGCTGCGCCGTTCAACAGTTTTCGCATCGACGGCGATGACCGGGGCCTGCCGGTGCTGGTGGAGGTGACGCCGGGGCAGTTCTCGCCGGTCGTTCCCTACCAGGGGCTGTTTGCCGTCATCGCCCCCAACGCCGAAGGCGACATTTTCCAGGCCTACGGAGAACAAGGCTTCGCCGAGCGTTACCAGGAAGCCCTCAAGGCCATCGACGACTTCGCCGCCGGACGGCTCAGGCCGGACAGCCTCGACCGGCTGGCCGCCGACCTGCGCCGGGACAAGCACGCCGATCCGATGCTCGGCGTCATCTGCGCCTACCTCTACCGCGCGACCGCCGACTTCGACAACATCCGGCGCATGGCGTGCTTCTACGCCAAACGAGGCCAGGCGGTGCCCTACGACATCGCGCTGCTGGGCGCCATGCCGGTGACGAAGGCGGCGGACGGCGCCCTCATCGTGCAGGTGCCTGCGGTCAAGGCGCGCCAGTCCCCGGACGGCGGACCCGCCCTCCCCAACTATGCCGCCCAGGCCACGGACGCCGTCACCGCCCGGATCGGCGGGCGATGCCCATGGCTCGGGCTCGGCTGGGACTATGTCCAGGATCCCCGTCCGGAATGGGCCGCGCTCGTCGAGGGCCTGGCCGAGCATGCCGCCGAAGTCCGCCGCAGCGGTTCGACCCTGCTGCCCAAGGCCTCCGCCGATAAGCTCGCGCAGACCTGGGGGCTGACGCCGCGCTGACCGACGAGGAAGGCTCAGCGCAACGCGGCATCCGCCGCCTGCCGGTGATGCTTGGCGCTCACCCGCTGCGCCCGGTAGATGCCGGCATGCCCGGAAAACAGGTACGCCGTCACGCAGCCGACCGCCGCCAACGGCCCGATGCCGGCGCCGAACAGTTCCATCGCCATCAGCGTCGTGGCGATGGGCGTGTTGGCGGCGCCGGCGAACACCGCCACGAAGCCGATGCCCGCCATCAGGGCGAACGGCATGCCCAGCAGCGGCCCCAGCACGTTGCCGAGGGTTGCGCCGATGTAGAACAGCGGCGTCACTTCGCCGCCCTTGAAGCCGCTGCCCAGCGAGGCGACGGTGAAGGCCAGCTTGCCCGCGAAATCGTAGGCCGACATCGGTTCCTGGAACGAGCGGACGATGCCGTCGAGGCCCAGGCCGATGTAGGGCTGAGCGTTCAGGCCCCACACCGCCAGCGCGATGACGGTGCCGCCCAGCAGCGGACGCAGCGGCGCGTAGGCGATCCGCCGTTTCATCAGCGCACCGAGCCGATGGGTGGCGCCGGCGAACAGCATGCCGACCAGACCGAACACCACGCCCGCGATCACGACGGCCATGACGCTGCCGACGCTGACCGGCACCAGGTCGCCGATGGCGTAAGGCGTGTGGTGCACGCCCCAGGCCAGGCAGACCCGGTCCGCCACCAGGCTGGCGGCGATGCAGGGAAACAGCGCGTCGTAGCGCAGGCGCCCGATGGCCAGCACCTCCAGGCCGAACACCGCCCCGGCCAGCGGCGTGCCGAACACCGACGAGAACCCGGCGGCGATGCCGGCCATCAGCAGCACGCGCCGGTCGACGCGATCCAGCTTGAACAGGTGCGTGAGCTGATCGGCCAGCGCCCCGCCCATCTGCACCGCCGTGCCTTCACGGCCCACCGAGGCGCCGAACAGGTGCGAAACCACCGTGCCGCCCAGCACCAGCGGCACCATGCGCAGGGGGATCATGCGTTGGGGATCGTGAATCTCGTCGATGATCAGGTTGTTGCCGGCGTCGACGGCCTTGCCGAACCGGTGATAGATCAGGCCCACCGCGAAACCCGCCAGCGGCAGCAGCCAGATGATCCAGGGATGGCCCTCGCGCCAAGCCGTGGCCTGATCAAGCGAAAGCAGGAAAAACGCCGACACGCTGCCGGCCAGCACCGCCACGGCAGAGGCGATGGCCAGCCACTTGGCCAGGTAAGGCAGCATCCGGAACGGTTCGAAACGATTGAGGATTGGCATGGGTCATGAGCTCGAAAGGATTCGGGCTGACCGACGGAGGGGAACGTGACGCGAACGCCTACAGCCCCGACGTTGGTCAGGTCTCTGTAGGCGTCATCAGCCGCGTGCGATGCGGCGGTTCAAGGAGGAACACCATCTCCTGCGGGCGATGCTAACCGGACCCAGGGGATGAGGCCACGGCTTTTTTGCGCCAGGGCGCCTCAGGTCTGCGGCCGTTCCTGCCACAAGCGCTTGGGCAGCACCGCCGGCGACGCATGGATGATCGACATCCGCACCACGTGGTTGAGCATCACGAAGGCCGGATCGAGCTTGAGCAGCAAGGCCGCCGCCGTCATCACCTCGACCCCGCCGGGCACCCAGGACATGAACAGCGCCAGGAACGGCCGCCCCGTCACCTGGCTGAACGCAGCGGCCACCAGCAGCGTGGCGCAGAACGTCAGGGTGGTGACCGCAAGGCCGGCGCGCACGTAACGCAGCACGTCCTTGAGGGTGATGTCCTTGAGGCGGATGCCGATCAGCCCGCCGAGCAGCACCAGAGCGACCACGGCCAGCGGATCCGGTACATGCAGCGCCGCCTGGGGGAACTCGACGTTGAACGCGGCGGTGTACAGCAGGCCGGTCAGCATGTACGGCGCCGGCATGTCCAGGCGTTCCAGCAGGTAGCCGGTGACGACGGCCGCGGATGCCGGCGCCAGCACCAAGAGGTAATCGTGCAGCGACCCGACCGTGGGCGCCGCGCCGCCGGGGTGCCCGCCGGCGATGAGCGTGACCACCAGCAGCAACGCCAGCAGACGGACGATGTGCACGAACGCAATGCGCCCGGAATCGGTTCCCTGCCCGCCCGTCACCGTCATGACCGCCGCCATGGCGCCGGGCACGGAGCCGAGCAGGCTTTCGACATGCCCCCATTTTTCCGCGCGCCGCAGCCAGTGGTAGCCGACCAGAATCTGCACGCTCATGCAGATGAGCAGACCGCCCAGGATGCTGACGTCGCCCAGTTCGCCGATCATCGAGACCGTGACGATGGAACCGACGCTGATCCCCAGCAGCAATTGCACGACGGCCACGAACGGATGCGGCATGCGCAGCGGCACGCCCAGCTTGCTCACGGCCGTGACGGTGCAGATCGCACCGATCAGCTCGCCGAGGGGCAGCCCGGTCAGGTGGCCGATCCAGGCCCCCAGCGCCGCCACCGGGATGGGCAACAGGCATTCGAACAGTGTTTTCATCAAGACTCCGGCGTATCGGTGGGCAAACGGGATTGAAGAGTGGCGTTGCCGGGCTTCCAGGACCGCTGGGCGATCAGCAGCGGCAACACTTGGAACAGCACGATCACGGCGGCGCATCCGGGCCAGCCCCAGCGCTCCCAGGCCGCGCCCGGCACAAAGGCTCCCAGGCTGCCGCCCAGGTAATAGCAGGTCAGGTACAGCCCCACGGCAGCGGCCTTGTTGTGCCGAGCATTGGCGGTGATGAAGGCATTGGCGGCGGCCTGGGCGAGGAACACCGCGGTGGAGCTCAACGCCAGGCCCGCCACGATCCAGCCCAACGACGGCGACAGGGTCAGGGCCGTGCCCGCCACCCCCAGGCACGCGGCCACTTTCACCAGATCGACCTGGGGCCGGCCCTTGCCCAACCGTCCCGCCAGCGGCACCACCACCAGCGCCAGCAGGAACACCGCATAGATCGATCCGAGCGCTGCGCTGCCCAGCGAAAACGGCGTCCTTCCCAGGTGCAGGCCGATGTAGGTGAACATCGCCGCTTGGGCGAACAGCACACAGAACCCCACCGCGCAGGCGCCCAGCAGCGGTGCGGAAAACAGGCTTGACCGGGCGGCCTGGACCGGCCGCTCCGGGGCTTTCGGGTTGGCGGGCAATAACAAGGCAATCGCCAGCCCGGTCAACAGGCTCAGGCCCGCCAACGAGGCCAGCCCCAGGCGCCAGTCGCCGACTTCCGTCAGCAGCCCGGTCAGGAAACGCCCGAGAAAGCCGCCCAGCACCGTGCCGGCGATGTACACGCTGGTGACCTCGGTGACGGCGCCGCCGCTCCAGCGCCCGCCGATGTAGGCGACGCTGGTGGCGAACACGAACGGAATCAGCAGCCCCTCGACCGAACGCCAGAACAGGAAAGCACCGAAACCGCCGGCCCACGCCGACATCGCCGCCGGCAGCGCCAGCAGCAGCGCGGCCACGACGATCACCTGCCGTTGCGGCCAACGGGCCGTCATCCGCCCTACAAAAGGGGCGCACACCGCCACGGCCAGGGTGGTGGCCGTGATGCTCCAGCTGGCCTGCCGGGCAGAGATCCGGAAAGCGGCCGACAGCTGATCGAGCAGCCCCTGGGTGGCGTACAGGTTGAGGAACGCCGCGCAACCGCAGAGGAACAAGGCGATTTTCGGGCAATGCAGGCGTGGCTTCATGGGAATGTTCGTCAGCGGACCGAACATTTTTATAAGATGGGCCGCCTTCAGGATCCAATACCGATTTCCGACCGATCGATACCAAGGACGAACATGCTCGACCTGCGCCGCCTGCGTTGCTTTCTGGTTGTCAGCGAAGAATTGCACTTCGGCCGCGCCGCGGCGCGCCTGCACCTGTCTCAGCCGCCATTGACCCGGCAGATCTCGGCGCTGGAAGCGGAACTGGGCTTTCGCCTGTTCGACCGCAGCTCGCGCAACGTCACGCTCACCGCCGAAGGCCGGCACTTTCTGCCCTACGCACGGGCGTTGCTGGAACAGGTCGAGCGCACGGCCACCATCGGCCACAAGCTGGCCGCCGGCAGCGTCGGCCATCTGGCCCTGGGCTTCGCCAGTTCCATCGCCCTGTCCGACCTGTTCAGCCAGGCCGTCCGGGATTTCTGCTCGGCCCACCCGCAGGTCCAACTGACGGTCGAGGAAGGCGCGTCCACCGCGCAGTGGTCGCAGATCGCCGAGGGACGCCTAGACGTCGGCCTGGGCCGCCTGCATCCGCCGGCCGACCGCTCGGACATCGAAGTGACGTGCCTGGGCCAGGAACCGCTGATCGCCGCCGTGGCCAGCGACAGCCCCCTCGCCGCGCAGAAACGGGTGTCGCTCAGCGAATTGAGCGAACACCCATTGATCGCATTCCCGACGGACTACGGCTCCGGGCTCAACGAAAGCATCGAAACGCTGTACCGCCGCCACGGGCTCACGCCCCGCCGGGCGCCGACCGGCAAGCAGATCACCTCGCTCATCGCCCTGGTGGCAGCGGGCCGGGGCGTCGCCGTCGTGCCGCAGTGCGTGCAGACCCTGGCGCGGCACGGCGTCACCTACCGCCCCCTGGCGGAAGCCCACGCCACCGTGCCGCTGCTGGCGATGACCCGCCGAGAGGAGCGCAGCCCGCTGGTGCGCGCCTTCGTCGAGATCCTGCGCCGGAACTGATCAGAGCATCGGGTAACGCTTGAACAGCGCGGTCTGCTCCAGGCGCTCGGCATGGGCCTTCAGGGCCGGAAAGTCAGCGGCCTTCACCACTTCCGGCAGCACCAACTGGATGAACGACCACGCCACGGCGCTGGTCAGTGCGGCCTGATCGGGCCGTTCGTGCACCGGCCGCACCGCCAGCCGGCGATCCAGCTCCGCGCAGGCTGCGAGCAACTGCCGGGTGACGCGCTCCACCCACGGCTGATGGCGCTTTTCGGCCGGCCGCAGATTGTCCTCGTACACCCGCTGGACGGCCTTCTCGCAGGCCGCCAGCGCCAGCCCCAACGTGCTCAGCACTTCCACCAGCGCCTGCGGGTTCTGCGGCAGGCACCGGAAGGCCGGCGCCACGAGGGATCTGCCGTACTCGATGATCAGCGTCGAATCCATCAGCACGGTGCCGTCGTCCAGCAGCAGTGTCGGTGCCTTGACCACCGGGTTGACCGCGGAAAACGTCTCGAAGGCTCGGAACACCGACAGCGGCTCATGTTCGAACGGCACCCCCAGCAGGTCCAGGCTGATCGCCACCCGCCGCACGTAAGGCGAGTCCAGCATCCCTATCAGTTTCATGGCGTTCGCTCCCTAGTAGACATTGATTTTCAGTAGCCGCGAACGCCAAGGGCGCCCATGGATCCGGCGCCCCGCCGAACGCAGCTGCAACAGCCCCTCGCCGTCGATCAGGGCAAGCCCGGCCGAGAGCTTCAATTGTTCGCCGGGGCCGATCAGGTAATCGACGCCGTCGGCGCTGATCCAGTGCGTGCCGCTGACCGCCTGGGTGTACAGCGCCCGGTCGGCCTGCACCGACAGCAGTTGAGATTTGGCCAGTGCGACCTGAAGCCATTGCCGTTCCATAGCGTTGTGCCTCCTTAGGGCTGATGGTTTACTGTCCCTTACAGTAGAGAAACCGATGGCGCCAAAACATCGGTATTTATTACCAAAACGCGTAAGAAAAAGTGACATGTCGACCATTCCACCCATCACCTGCCTGCGCAGTTTCGAGGCCGTCGCACGGCTGGGCAGCGTCACGGCGGCCGCCAAGGAGCTGCACGTCACCCATTCGGCGATCAGCCAGCAGATCAAAGTGCTGGAGGAACTGCTCGGCGCCACCCTGCTGGTGCGCGAGGGGCGCGGCGTCAGGGTCAGCGAAGACGGGCGGCTTTACGCGTTGCAGATCCGCGAATCCCTGGGCGGCATCGCCGAGGCCACCCGGCAGATCAAGACCCAGCCCAAGGCTTCCGAGCTGGTGGTGGCGGTGGTGCCGTCATTCGGCTGCCATTGGCTGTTGCCGCGCCTGCCTAGCTTTCGGCAGGCGCACCCGCACGTCAGCGTGCGCCTGCAAGCGAGCCTGGCGGTGTCGAACCTGAACCGGGAATCGGTGGACGTCGGCATCCGCATGGGCAAGGGCGATTGGGAAGGCCTGGACAGCCATCTGCTGTTCCACGACGAAACCGTGGTGGTGGCGGCGCCGCACTTCAACGCGGGCGCCTTGCAGAAATACCCCGAAGAGATCGTCGGCAGCCGGATCATCTTCAACATGGAATCCTGGCAGCCCTGGTGCCAGGCGGCGGGCCTGGACATCGACGTGCCACGCTCGGGCCTGTGCAGCAACGATTCCAACCTGGTGCTGCAAGCGGTGCGCCTGGGCCAAGGCATCGCGCTGGAGCGGCGCAGCCTGGTGCATGACGCGATCCGCCGGGGGGAGCTGGTGCAGCTCAGCGAATACACGGCCCCCTACCCCTTCCCCTACTGGCTGGTGGTGCCGGGCCGCGAGCGCTCGCCGGCCCGGCGGCAGGCGTTCTGCGGGTGGCTTTGCGACGAGGTCGAGGCCTACCTGAACGAGCTGAACCCCGGCGCGGCGGACAGCGAACCTGGCCTGTGATTGTTCGCGATCCCTGGATGCACCATCCAGAAAAGCGGCGCTGATCCGCCCCCCCAAGCCTCCCTATCCTGAGCGCTCTCAACCCAGCCATCAGGAGTACACCCATGCCCAACCACAGCATCCAGGACAAAGTCGTGCTGATCACCGGCGGCGCCAAGAACCTGGGCGGCCTGCTCGCCCGCGATCTCGCCGCCCACGGCGCCCGTGCCGTGGCCATCCACTACAACAGCGACGCCAGCCGGGCGGCCGCCGAAGACACCGTGCAAGCCATCCGCGCCGCCGGCGCCCAGGCTCTGGCGATCCAGGCCGACCTCAGCGGCGCCGCCGCCATGGAAAGGCTGTTCGCCGAGGTGGTCGCCACCTTCGGCCGGCCGGACATCGCCATCAACACCGTGGGCAAGGTGCTGAAGAAGCCGATCGCCGAAGTCAGCGAGGCCGAGTACGACGAGATGGCGGCGGTCAACGCCAAGTCGGCGTTCTTCTTCCTGCGCGAGGCCGGCCGCCAGCTCAACGACAACGGCAAGGTCTGCACCCTCGTCACCTCGTTGCTCGGGGCGTTCACGCCGTTCTATGCGGCCTACGCCGGCACCAAGGCGCCGGTGGAGCACTTCACCCGCGCCGCGGCCAAGGAATTCGGCGAACGCGGGATTTCGGTCACCGCCGTAGGGCCGGGCCCGATGGACACGCCGTTCTTCTACCCCGCCGAAGGCGCCGACGCCGTGGCCTACCACAAGACCGCTGCGGCGCTCTCGGCCCTGTCGAGCACCGGCCTGACCGACATCGGCGACGTCGTGCCCTTCATCCGCCACCTGGTCAGCGACGGCTGGTGGATCACCGGCCAGACGATCCTGATCAACGGCGGCTACACCACCAAGTGATGCCCTCCGGGGCCCGGCGCAACCTGCGCCGGGCCTTTTTCTTTTCTGGCCGCCCTATACTCGGCACCACCGCCACCCCAGGAACGACAGGGTATGGACAAGCTTGAGCGCTACAGAATCTTTGTCCGCGTGGCGGAAATGGGCAGCTTCATCAAGGCCGCCAACCTGCTGGAGTTGCCGCGGGCGACCGTCTCCGCCGCCGTGCAGCGGCTGGAGAGCGAACTCGGCGCCCGCCTGCTGCACCGCACCACGCGCAACGTGCAACTGACCGCCGCCGGCACGCAACTCTTCGAACGGGCCGTGGAACTGCTGGCCAGCGCCGAGGCCATCGACCGGCTGTTCAAGGACCAGCAACGCCAGGTCAAGGGCCGCCTGCACGTCGACCTGCCCAGCCGCATCGCCCGCCGCGTGGTGGCCCCGGCGCTGCCGCAGCTGCTCGGCGAGTACCCCCATCTCCAATTGCTGCTCGGTTCCAGCGACCGCGCCGTGGACCTGGTGCGCGAAGGCATCGATTGCGTGCTGCGGGTCGGCCCGCTCACCGACAGCAGTCTGGCGGCCCGTCCGCTGGGGATGATCGAGCTGATCAACTGCGCCAGCCCCGACTACCTGCAACGCCACGGCACACCCGAAAGCGTGGAAGACCTGGCGCAGGGGCACCGGATGATCGGCTATGCCTCGCCGCTCTCCGGCCGGGAAATGCCCTGGGAACATGTCGATGCCCAGGGCCAGGCACACACGCTCACGTTGCCCAGCCAGGTGACGGTCAACAACGCCGAAAGCTACATCGCCTGTTGCCGGGCGGGCCTGGGGCTGATCCAGATCCCGCGCTACGACGTGCAGCACCTGCTCGATGCCGGCGACCTGTGCGAAGTGCTGACGGACGCGCGCCCGGCGCCGTTGCCGGCCACCCTGCTCTATCCGCACCGGCAGCAGCGTTCGGGGGTGTTGGAGGTGTTCGTGGACTGGTTGCAGGGGGTCTTGGCCCCCTGCTTGGTCAATCGGCAGCCAGGCCGCCGTCCATCGCCGTGAACGGTCGGCCCGGTGGCGGCGTCAGGCGCCGGGCGGGTGGTCGTCGGGTCGCTGGGGCAAGCCTTCGTACAGCGGCAGGCCGTACAGCAGCACGTCGGCCCGCTCCTCGCCGAAGCGCGCGATGTTCGGCAGGCGGGCCCACAGCACCGCGCCGATGGACTGCACGATCTGCTGGCTGGGCCGGTTGGCCGCCATGATCCACGCCACCAGGGTCTCCAGGCCGAACTGGCGGCCGAGGATCACCGTCGCATGGCCCAGGCGCACGCCGATGCCGCTGCCGTGGCGGTCGGCCCGCACGTAGATCGCGGTCTCGCCGGTGTGGCGGCAGGCCTGGGTGCCCCAGCTGAAGCGGTTGATCGACAGCCAGCCCACCACCTCGCCGCCGCGTTCGAGCACGTACACCGGCAGCCCGTCGCGCTTGTAGAGGTTGATGTAGAACGTCACTTCCTCCAGCGTCATCGGCCGGGTCACCGGCGAGTTGGCGCCGGTGCCGGCGGTTTCGTTGAAGATCTCCATCATCGCCGGCAGGTCGGCGTCGCAGGACTCGCGCACGCCGCGCGGCAGGGTCGCGGGCAAGGCCCGGCGGTTGAAACCGTTCATGCGCCGGCCTCCTCTGCAAAGACGCTCATCTTCAGTTGGCCCCGGGCCCGGGCCAGGCGCGAGCGCACCGTGCCGATGGGCACCCCCAGCTGCACGGCGGCGTCCTGATAGCTGATGTCGGAATCCACCAGCAGGTCGATCACCGCGCGCATGTCCACCGACAACCCGTCGATGGCCTCCACCGCGCGGCTGAGCAGGCGCTGGTGTTCGCTGACGTGGCTGGGGTCGTGCCCGTGCTCCAGGCTTTCGATGCCCGACTCTTCCAGCACCGCGCATTGCGGGCGGCTGTACAGGCTCTTGAAATGGTTGCTGACCAGGTTGGAGGCGATGCCGAACAGCCAAGTCTCCGGCCGGGACGCGCCGGCGAACTTGTGCTGGTTGCGCCAAGCCTCCAGGTAAGTCATTTGCATCAGGTCATCGACGTCGGCCTGGTTGAACACCCGCTTATTGATGAAGCAGCGCAGTTTGCGTTCGCTGCTGCGAGCCAGGCCTCCCAGGTCCAGCTTGATCGCGCCAATCACTTTCATGTCCGTTTGAACGGTATTCGAATCCACGCTTGATCCCTCATGTCTCACGCTATGCCGACAGTGGCGAGAGAGACAGAGAGCAGCGAACGTACCAACCTCGACGCATTTTCAAGCCATTGATTTAGAACGATTTAATTTTCGATAAACGCCGATTCGGGCAACTTGTTGCACTTTCGGAAAAATCCCCGTGCCAGTTCTTGCACGCCGTTTTCGGGCCAAGGAACGCCCAGGGAACCGGATGCCGCCGCGCGCCACTCAGAGCTCACCTGCACTGCGGTGGAAAGCGCGCCTCCATGAAAATCAACAGCTACAACGACGTCCTGCCCCTGGACCTGCCGGGCCGGTTTCCCTTCCCCGCCGACACGACCGTGGCCACGGCGAAAAACCCGCTGATCGACTCCATGGAAGAAGTCGCGCTCAAGTTCAGCGAAAGCGTCGAGCGGCACAGCAAGAGCCTGGACGAACGCCTGATCAGCGAATCGACGCGGGGCCAGCGGGTCGAGCGCATCGAGAAGCTCGCCGAGCTCTACCGCTTGCTCGACCACGGCGACCAACCGAGCCTGGAGCAACAGGCCCGGCGCATGCAGATGCAACTGCAGCAGCAACCGTCGCTGCAGACCGCGCTGGGGCTGGCCGAGCAGGATCCGGCGCGGGCCGACATCCTGTTGCAGCAGGCCTTGCGCCTGTCCTTGCAGGAAGGCCGGGAGACCGATGCGCAATCCACCCGCAGCCTGATCGACGAGCTGCGCCAGCTGCACGGCGACCGGATCCGCGCCGGGTTCAACACCGCCGGGGCCATCGCTCTGTTCACCCGCGACCCGCAGCAGCGCGCCGCGATGCGCCAGCTCTACTACAAGGCCATCGTCGGCCAGCAGCCGTTGGCCAACCTGCTCGAAGGGCTGCTCGAACAGTTCAGCGAAGAGCAGTTCGGCCGGGGCCTGCGCACCTTGCAGCGGGCACTGGCCGACGACATCGCCGCCCTGTCGCCGTCCCTGCCCGGTGGCGTGCTGGGCTCGATGCTGCGCGGGCTGGGTTCCTGCGGGCGGCTCAACAGCCTGCTCCAGGCCTGCCAGGCGTTGCTGGAGCGCCTGGGCCAGCGGCACGGCGGCATGACCTCGCTGGGCATGAGCAAACGGCTGCTGCGCTTTTGCGGCAACGGTTTCTTCGCCCGGGACCTGACGCTGCTGGGCGATGACACGTTGGGATCTGCGTCCGACCGTCAGGCGTGGTTCTTCAACGCCCTGTATCCGTTGCTGCAACAGCTGCCGCTGGTGCTGTGGAAAGACCTCAAGACCCGCCAGAACGGCCTGCGCCTGCTGCAGGGCCTGATGGAAGAGATGGCCCGCCAGGAGCGTCAGGCCCTGGGCCTGGACGATGGCCGGAGCCCGCGATGAACCGACTGATCCAAAGCCTCAACCGCCTGGCGCTGGCGGTGATGCGCCGCACCGAGATCGTCGGCGCGGTGATGGTCATGGCCATCGTGTTCATGATGATCCTGCCCTTGCCCACGCCGCTGGTGGACGTGCTGATCGCCCTGAACATCTGCATTTCCTCGCTGCTGATCGTGCTGGCCATGTACCTGCCCCGGCCCCTGGCGTTTTCCACGTTTCCGGCGGTGCTGCTGCTGACCACCATGTTCCGCCTGTCGCTGTCGATCGCCACCACCCGCCTGATCCTGCTGCAGCAGGACGCCGGGCACATCGTCGAGGCGTTCGGCAGCTTCGTGGTCGGCGGCAATCTGGCGGTGGGCCTGGTGATCTTCCTGATCCTGACCATCGTCAACTTCCTGGTGATCACCAAGGGGTCGGAACGGGTGGCCGAAGTGGCGGCGCGCTTCACCCTGGACGCCATGCCCGGCAAGCAGATGTCCATCGACAGCGACCTGCGGGCCAACCTGATCACCGTCCGCGAGGCGCGCCAGCGGCGCGAGCAGCTGTCCAAGGAAAGCCAGCTGTTCGGCGCCATGGACGGGGCCATGAAGTTCGTCAAGGGCGATGCCATCGCCGGCCTGGTGATCGTGTTCATCAACCTGATCGGCGGGTTCTCCATCGGCGTCCTGCAGAACGGCATGGAAGCCGCGGACGCCATGCACCTGTACTCGGTGCTGACCATCGGCGACGGCCTGATCGCGCAGATTCCGGCGCTGCTGATTTCCCTCACCGCCGGCATGATCATCACCCGCGTGGCGCCGGACAGTCAGGCCGGCGACGCCAACATCGGCCACGAAATCGCCGAGCAGCTGACCAGCCAGCCCAAGGCCTGGGTGTTCTCCTCCATCGGCATGCTGGGTTTTGCGGCCATCCCCGGCATGCCGGGCCTGGTGTTCGTCAGCATCAGCCTGGTGTGCCTGTCCGGCGGGCTGTTCCAGCTGTGGCGCATCCGCCGCCGGCAACTGTTGCAGGAACATGCCGGCGCCGCCCGCAACGCCGCGCCCGAGCTCAACGGCCGCGAGGACATCCGCCGCTTCAACCCCTCGCGCCCTTACCTGCTGCAATTTCACCCCGCTCACCAGGGCAGCGCCGAGGTCGAGCGGCTGGTGTCCGGCATCCGTCAGCGGCGCAACACCCTGGTGCACCGGTTTGGCCTGACCCTGCCCTCGTTCGAGCTGGAGTTCACCGAGCGCTGCGCCGAGGACGAATTCTGCTTCTGCGTCTACGAGGTGCCGCTGATCCGCGCCACCTTCGACAGCCGCCGGGTGGCGGTGCCGGTGCATCAGGTGGGCGAACTGCATGACGGCGAACGCGGCTCGGCGGAGCGCGACGAAGGCCAGTGGGTCTGGCTCGAACCGGAACACACGCTGCTGCGCATGACCAGCGTGGAGCCGGCGAGCGCCGAAGAACTGATCCTGGAACGCATGAGCCGCGCCTTCCAGGCCACCGGCCCGCGCTTCATCGGCTTGCAGGAAAGCAAGGCGATCCTCGGCTGGCTGGAAAGCGAACAGCCGGAACTGGCCCAGGAGCTGCAGCGCACCCTGCCGCTGGCCCGCTTCGCGGCGGTGCTGCAACGGCTGTCGGCGGAACTGGTGTCGCTACGCGCCGTGCGGCCGATCGCCGAGACCCTGATCGAGCAGGGCCAGCACGAACGCGACCTGAGCGCCCTCACCGACTACGTGCGCATCGCCCTCAAGGCGCAGATCTGCCATCAGCACGCCGACCAGGGCGCGCTGAACGCCTGGCTGCTGAACCCTGAGACCGAAGTGCTGCTGCGCGACGCCCTGCGCCAGAGTCAGAGCGAAGCCTATTTCGCCCTGGAGCCCGAGCTCGGCGGCGCCCTGCTGGAGCAACTGCGCGACGCGTTCCCGCTGCGGGCCCGGCCGGCCCCGGTGCTGCTGGTGGCCCAGGACCTGCGCAGCCCGCTGCACGGCCTGCTCAACGAGGAATTCAACCACGTCCCGGTGCTGTCCTTCGCCGAACTGCTGTCCAGCGTGCAGGTGCAGGTGCTGGGGCGTATCGATCTGCAAGAGGCACAGGCCATGCTGGCCTGACGGAGTGCGACCATGAAACCCCAGATGCTCTATGAACTGCGCGTGCTCACGGGCCTGCACCGTGGCGCGGCCCTGCCGCTGACCGGCGACGAGTGGAGCATCGGCTCCTCCAACGGCGCCGACCTGGCGCTCTACGATCCCGGCATCAAGGACCGCCATTGCCTGCTGCGGCTGGTGGACGACACCTGGTCGCTGTCGCGCAAGGACGGCGCAGTGACCGACAGCGAAGGGCACAAGGTCGACGCCATCGACACCCTGGAGCCGGGCACGCCCTTCTCGCTCAACGGCGTCTGGCTGTCGGTGGTCAGCGCCAACACCGAATGGCCCGAGGACGAGGAGCCCGTCGCCGACGCCTTCGCGCCCGAGGCCTTGCCCCTGAACGCCGAACCGGATGACGCGCCCCGGCCGCAAGCGGTGGTGCAGTCCCGTCCGCTGCTCGGGCCGCTGCTGTTGCTGGGCGCGTTGGCGCTGTTCCTCGGGGCGCTGATCTGGGGGCTCAGCGCCGAGGATCCGGTGCCGCTGGTGCCGGTTGCGCCGGCCCGCACGCCGCTCAAGGATGCCGCCGCCGTGCGCGGGGTGCTGGAGGACATGCTCAAGGAACGGGAGCTGCAAAGCCGCATCAGCATCGTCGAGGAACAGGGCAAGCTGCTGCTCAAGGGCCGTTTCGAAGAGGACGACCTGCTGCAATCCACCGAACGCATGCTGCTGCGCTTCGAGCAACAGTACCGCAGCCCCCTGCCGGTGCAGAGCGCCCTGCCCCCGGCCACTGATGTCTTGCCGTTCACCGTGGTGCAGATCAGCAACGCGCGGTTGCCCAGCGTGCTGACCAGCGACGGCCGTCGGCTGTTCCTCGGTGACGAGGTCGCCGGGGTGCGGCTGGTGGACATCAGCGACCACACGGTGGTGTTCGAAGGCGACCAACGCGTCGAGCTGAGCTGGTGATGCAGGCCGCGCTCGAACGCCTGGCCCAGTGGCAAGGCCAGCACCAGGCCCGCCTCGGGCACTGCGCGGCGGTGGAGATCCGCGGGCGCATCGTCGGGGTCAGCGGCATCCTGCTGCACAGCCGCATGCCCCGGGCGCGGATCGGCGACCTGTGCCGGATCCGCCGGGCCGACGGCGGCGTGGTGTTGGCCGAGATCGTCGGCTTCGACCGCGACCACACCCTGCTGGCGGCCCTCGGCCCGCTGGACGGCATTGCCGTCGGTGCGCCGGTCACGCCGCTGTTCCAGCCCCATGGCCTGGTGGTCAGCGACCGGCTGCTCGGCACCGTGCTCGACGGCTTCGGCCGCGCCCTCGGTGGCGAAGGCCCGGAAGCCTTCGCACCGGCCGGCACGCCCGGCGCCCTGCCAGTGATCCGCGATGCCCCGGCGGCCACCGAGCGGCCGCGCATCGAGGCCCCGCTGCCCACCGGGCTGCGCGCCATCGACGGCCTGCTCACCCTGGGCGAAGGCCAGCGCGTCGGGGTGTTCGCCGGGGCCGGCTGCGGCAAGACCACCCTGCTCGCCGAACTGGCGCGCAACACACCGTGCCAGGCCATCGTGTTCGGCCTGATCGGCGAACGGGGCCGCGAACTGCGTGAATTCCTCGACCATGAACTGGACGCCGAACTGCGCAGCCGCACCGTGCTGGTCTGCGCCACCTCGGACCGCAGCAGCATGGAGCGGGCCCGTGCCGCCTTCACCGCCACGGCCATCGCCGAGGGGTTCCGCGCACAGGGCCGCTCGACGCTGCTGATCATCGACTCGCTGACCCGCTTCGCCCGGGCCCAGCGTGAGATCGGCCTGGCCAGCGGCGAACCGGCCGGGCGCGGCGGCCTGCCGCCCTCGGTCTACAGCCTGCTGCCGCGCCTGGTGGAACGGGCCGGGCGCACCGGCGACGGGGCGATCACCGCGCTGTACTCGGTGCTGATCGAACAGGACTCGATGAACGACCCGGTGGCCGACGAGGTGCGCTCGCTGCTGGACGGCCACATCGTGCTGTCCCGGCGCCTGGCCGAGCGCGGGCACTACCCGGCGGTGGACGTGCTCGCCAGCCTGAGCCGGACGATGGGCAACGTCACGGGAACCGAACAGCTGCACGGCGCCACACAGTTGCGCCGGCTGATGGCGGCCTACCAGCAAGTGGAGATGCTCCTCAAGCTGGGCGAATACCAGCCGGGCAACGACCCGTTGACCGATTGCGCCGTGGATGCCCGGGCGCGGATCGACGCTTTTCTGCAGCAGTCGCTGCGCGAACCCGTGTCGCTCGACGACACCCTCGACCATCTCTTGCAGGTGACCGCCGATGTCCCACTCTGATTCCGACAACCTTTCGCCGGCCGGCGACGCGCTGCTGCCGACCCTCGACCTGCTGGCCCCGATCCGCCGCCACCGGCTGGCCATGGCCGAACAGGCCTGGCGCCGCCAGCGCGACGTGCTGGCGGCGTTGCAGACGCGCCTGACGCAAATGGCCGACGAGCTGCAACGGCTGCGCCGAAGCCAGCAGCAGGAGCGCCAGGAGCAGCGCGAGCAGCACAGCCACCGCCGCCTGCCGCTGCACGAAATGAACCGCTGGCTGGCCGGCGAGCAGCAGGCGATCCGCCGCATCGAGCGTTTCGAGCAGCACTACAAGGCCTTGCAGCAAGAGCACCGGCAACAGCAGCACTGGACCGACGACAGCCGCCAACAGCTGCGTCGGCGCCAGCGCGACCTGGAAAAGCTCGACTGCCTGCGCGACCTGTCCCGGGAGGCCTCATGAGCGCACGTCCTGCCTTGCTCAAGCCGCCGCCCCGGCCAGCGGAGCCGCCCCGTGCGCGCCAGGAGCCGCAAGCGCCCGGTGCCTGGCCGGCCCGGCACGGCGCCTCCCGTGAACTGCGCGGCGAAACCCACGACGACGGCGACCGCTTCGAACAACTGCTGGCAGGCATTGACGGCCCAAGTCCGGCAGACGTCGGCCAAGGTGCGGTGGCGGACTTCGGCGGCGACCGCCAGCCCTCCGGCCAGGATCCGGAGCGATCCGCCGGCGCCCCCCTGCCCCCCGGGCCGTCGGCGGGCCTTTGGCAAACCCTGTTGGCGCGCCTGGAGGAACGGCTCCAAGCGCTCGACGCAGGACCGCTCGAAGTCCAGTTGCACATGCCGACCCTCGGCACGGTGTCGGCGCGGATCAGCCAACAGGGCGACGCGTTGGAGATCGCCCTGGGTTTCGCCAAGGACAGCGCCCGGCGCTATTGCGACGCCCGGCGCCAGGCCAGCGCCGATTGGCTCGGCCGGCAGTTGGGCCGCCGCGTGCGCCTGACCCTGCACAGTGAGGCGCACTGACATGCCGGCCCATGCCCTGCGCCTGCCTGGCCTGCCCGCCGCCGACGCCCAGGCCCGCCTGCAATTGGGCGCCGGCCTGGACCTGCGGCTCGCCGCGCCGTCCTCCGCCACGTTGACCCTGCGCCTGGCCCCCGAGCCCTTCGTCCGCGCACCGGGCAACGCCCTCGAAACCGCCTGCGGGCGGCTGTGGCTGGACGATGCCCAGCCGTTGCTCAGCCGACTGTCGCAGTGCCCGGCGATCCTGGATCCGGTGCAACCGGCGTCAGACGATAACGACTGGTACTGGCCGCTGTACAACCATTACCTGGCCGCTGAACTGCAGCCGCTGCTCAGTCCGTTGCGGGCGGTGGCGGCCGTGCCGGATGCAGGCATCGATTGCCTGCTGGGGCTGCACGAGGACAGCGCGACCGCCCTCGTCTGCCGTGCGCGGATACCCGCCGCCACGCTGCTGAACCTGCTCCGTGGCGCGCCCTGGCAACGGCTATCGAGCCATGACGCAGCGCCGGACTGGCCGCTGCGCATCCCCCTGCCGCTGGGCCACTGCACGCTGAGCGCTGCGGAGCTGGCCAGCCTGCGGACGGGCGATGTGCTGCTCGCCGAACAGCCGCTGTTCACCCCCGAGGGCCTCGGCCACCTGCAACTCGGCGCCTGTCGCCTGCACCTGCGGCTCCTGCCTGCAACGGACCTGCGTTTTACCCTCACTGAACTGGAAGACCTGCCCATGAACGCCTCCCTTGACGCTTTCGCCCTGGCCGACAGCGAGCCGCTGTACGCCGCGTCCGAATCCTTCGACGCGCTGCCCGACCCGGGCCGTTTCGACGACCTGCCGCTGGCCCTGACCCTGCGCGCCGGCAGCGTGAGCCTGAGCCTGGGCCAGTTGCGTCACCTGAGCGTCGGTTCGGTGCTGGCCTTCAGCGGCTGCGCACCGGGCCAGGCCAGCCTGTTCCAGGGCGAACGCGCGCTGGCCCACGGCGACCTGGTGGACATCGATGGCCGGTTGGGCCTGCAGATCACCCGCCTGGAGCCGCGCCCGTGAACCTGCAGGATGTCGATCCGCTGACGCTCGCGCTGTTTCTCGGGGCGCTGTCGCTGGTGCCCCTGCTGATGATGATCTGCACCGCGTTCCTGAAGATCTCCATGGTGCTGCTGATCACCCGCAACGCCATCGGCGTCCAGCAGGCGCCGCCGAACATGGCGCTGTACGGCATCGCGTTGGCGGCGACGCTGTTCATCATGGCCCCGGTGTTCAGCGACATGGGCCAACGCTTCAGACAACTGCCCCAGCGCATGGCCGACTACCCCGCGATGGAGAGCGCCGCCGGCCAAGTGGCCGAACCGCTGCGCAAGTTCATGTCGCGCAACGTCGACCCGGACATCCAGACCCACCTGCTGGAAAACACCCAGCGCATGTGGCCGGCGGCGATGACGGCCAAGGCCAGCCGCGACGACCTGCTGCTGGTCATCCCGGCGTTCGTGCTCTCGGAGTTGCAGGCGGGTTTCCAGATCGGTTTTCTGATCTACGTGCCGTTCATCGTCATCGACCTGATCGTCTCCAACATCCTGCTGGCCCTGGGCATGCAGATGGTGGCGCCGATGACCATCTCGCTGCCGCTCAAGATCCTGCTGTTCGTGCTGGTGGACGGCTGGACGCGGCTGCTCGACGGCCTGTTCTACAGCTACCTGTGAGGACGCCATGGAAACCTTGACCCTGTTCAAGCAGGCCATGTTGCTGGTGGTGGTGCTGTCGGCGCCGCCGCTGATCGTGGCGGTGATCGTCGGCGTGCTGACCTCGCTGCTTCAGGCGGTGATGCAGCTGCAGGACCAGACCCTGCCGTTCGCCGTGAAACTGGTGGCCGTGGGCATCGCCCTGGCGCTGACCGGGCGCTGGATCGGCGTGGAGCTGATCCAACTGGCGCAACTGGCCTTCGCCATGATCCCGCAGACGAGGGCCTGAGATGTTCCAGGCGGCCTTCAGCGACATCAGCGAATCGATCATCGCCCTGACCGTCGGCATGGCGCGCCTGTACCCGTGCCTGTTCCTGGTGCCGGCGTTCGCCTTCCGGGAGATCAAGGGCGCGCTGCGCCACGCGATCGTCCTGGCGCTGGCCCTGGTGCCGATGCCGGCGATCCGCGCAAGCCTGGCCGGGCGCGACCTCGGCTGGCTCGACCTGAGCGGGCTGATGCTCAAGGAAAGCCTGATCGGCCTGCTGCTGGGGCTGTTGCTGGCGATGCCGTTCTGGCTGTTCGAGTCGGTCGGCTGCCTGTTCGACAACCAGCGCGGCGCCCTGATCGGCGGGCAGATCAACCCGGCGCTGGGGGAAAACACTTCGGAGCTGGGGCACATGTTCAAGCAGGTGCTGATCCTGCTGCTGATCCTGGGCGGCGGCTACGCCAGCCTCACCCAGGTGATCTGGGACAGCTACGGCCTGTGGCCCGCCAGCCAGTGGCTGCCGATGCCCGCCGTGGACGGCTGGGGCCTGTACCTCAAGCTGCTGGCCAGCACCTTTCGCTTCATGGTGCTGTTCGCCGCGCCGCTGGTGGGCCTGTTGCTGTTGATCGAATTCGGCATGGCGATCCTCAGCCTGTACAGCCCGCAGTTGCAGGTCTCGACCCTGGCGATGCCGGCCAAGAGCCTGATCGGCCTGGGCTTCCTGGTTCTCTATCTGCCGATGCTGTGCTGGCTGGGCAACGGCCGGCTGGCGGAACTGGCCGACCTCAGGCACCTGCTGCCCTTGCTGCTGCGCCCTACCCCCTGAGGCCTGCCCCCTGACCTCTCTGCCATGAAACCTGACGAGCACCGCCCGTGAGCGAAAAGACCGAACAGCCCACCCCCAAGAAACTCGCCGACGCCCGCAAGAAAGGCCAGGTCGGCCAGAGTCAGGACGTGCCCAAGCTGCTGATCTTCGCGGCGCTGCTGGAACTGATCCTGGGCCTGGCCGGCGGTGGCATCGGTAAGCTCGAAGGTCTGGTGATGCTGCCGCTGCGCCAACTGGACCGGCCCTTCGCCGCGGCGGTCGGCGAAGTGCTGACCAAGGCCGGCTGGGACCTGCTGCTGTTCATGCTGCCGGTGCTGGGCATCGCCGTGGCCATGCGCCTGGCCGGCGGCTGGGTGCAGTTCGGCCCGCTGTTCGCCACCGAGAGCCTGAAGCTCGATTTTGAGCGGCTCAACCCGCTGAACCAGTTCAAGCAGATGTTCTCCTCGCGCCAACTGTTCAACCTGCTCAACAGCCTGTGCAAGGCCCTGCTGATCGGTGCGGTGCTGTATTGGGTGCTGCCGCCGGCCCTCAACGACCTGATCGGCTTGGCCAACACCGACCTGGACACCTACTGGCAGGCGATGATCGCCCTGTTCAGCCGGCTGTCGCGCACCTGCCTGGGCGTGCTGCTGGTGCTGGCGGTGGCCGACTTCGCCTTGCAGAAGTACTTCTTCATCAAGGGCCAGCGCATGAGCCACGAGGACGTGCGCAAGGAATACAAGGAGATGGAGGGCGACCCGCACATGAAGTCGCACCGCAAGTCCCTGGCCCGCGAACTCACCCAGCAGCCGGCCGGCGCCGCGCCGGCCAAGGCGCCGGTGGAAGACGCCGACCTGCTGCTGGTGAACCCGACCCACTACGCGGTCGCGCTGTTCTACCGCCCGCAGCAGACGCCGTTACCGCGGATCATCTGCAAAGGGCACGACGCCGAGGCCCGGGCGCTGATCGAGCGCGCCCGCCAGGCCGGCGTGCCGGTGATCCGCTTCGTCTGGCTGGCCCGCACGCTGTACCGCAGCGAGGTGGGTCACTTCGTCCCGCGCGAGACCTTGCAGGCGGTGGCCCAGGTCTATCGCCTGCTGCGCGAACTGGACGACGCCGCCCACGGCGAACTGATCGAGATGCCCGGCGTGCCGTACTGACGCCCCAGAGCTGGAACCAGGCCGCGAGCGCTGCCACTCAGGGCAAAGGAATCTTTCCTGAACGCCCCCGGCGAGCCTAACGAACTCGCCCTGTCAGTCCATGACACGGAGAACAGCATGCCGTCACCGGTTCACGCCAACTTCAGCGCGGTCACTACCCCGATCACCGCTCCAGTCACCGCCCCCGCCGGGCAAAACCCCCAGGGCCTGGAACAGCGCCCCCAGGAGCCGACCCAACGCAGCGCCCATTCCTTGCGCCACATGGGCCAGCGGCTGATGCGCAACATCGGCCAACTGACCCAGGACCTGCGGGCCCTGCCGCGCCCCTGGGGGCGCAGCCAGAACACGGCCCCGACGGGCAACCTGGCCCCGGCCACCGGCGCACCGCTACAGCGCGGGGCGGCGCCGGCGAGCGGGACGATCGAACTGCAGGAACACCCCGGCGAGGCCGCCGAGGCGTCCGGCTCCACCCCGCGCCTGAACCGCAGCAACGCCGGGCGCTTCGACAGCCACAGCGAACGCATCCAGCGCCAACCCACGCCCGAACCGCCCTCGGCGGGTATCCGCCTCGACGCCAAGGGCAAGCCCGAGTTCCAGCACTTCCAGCCGTCGGCGGTGGGCGACCTGCTGCAAAACGCATTGGGCCAGTCCGGCCAACGCTATCAGGCGCAACACAGCGCCGGCGACGGTCGGAACCATTTGCTGCTGGACCGCCAAGGCCACTTGCTGCACGTGAAACAGACCCCGACAGCCTTGGTCACGGTGCGCAGCAGCCGGGCCGAAGGGCCGGTGGCGGACAAAGCGGCGGCCGCGCCGGGCCTGACGCTTGAGGGCAACGCCGCCAAGGTCGGCGACGGCGCGCCGCTGCCCACCCTCGGGCGGGCGCAGTTGGGGCACCTCACCGGCATCCACGAGGACGACGCAGGCCAGACGCTGCGCCTGCACGACGGCAAACTGTATGAGCTCGACCGCGCCAGCGCGACCTGGCAGCAGCCGGCCACGGAGGCCGAGCCGGCGACGTTCAGCCAGCTCTCCCGGCAGGGCAACGGCCATCTCTACGGCCAGAGCGGCGACAACCTGGTGAACCTGACCGACCACGATGCCGTACCGCTCACGGTGGCGGACCTCAAGGCCTTCTCCGTGAACATCGAGGGCATCGCCGCCAGCCTGAGCGGCGAAAAGAGCCAGACCCTGCAGTTCACGCAACTCGCGGACCACACCGCCAAGTCCATGACCCTGGAGCTGAACGGCGGCTCGGCCGAACCCAAGCACATCGGCCTGACAGAGGACCGGCTGTTCGTCAGCGACACCGAAGGCCGGCTGTACAGCGTCGGGCGCGAAGAGATCGACGACGACGCGACCACCCTCAAGCTCCAGCCCGACCGCCGCTTCCAGCCGCCGGGCGAACCCCTGGGCGGCAGCCGTCAGGTCAGCGGTTTCCTCCCTGGCGACGACGGCAGCCTGCATGTGCTGGTCGGCGACAAGGCCGGGCACGCCCATTCCCATCCCCTGGACGAGCAACACCCTGCGCTGGAGCACGGCTGGAACCTCAGCGACGCACTGGTGCTGGACAACCGCCGCGGCCTGCCCGGCGCCGAGGCGCCGACACCGGCCGCCACGTTCGACCTGGAGCGTTCGGGCCGGATCGGCCTGAGCGACGGCCGCGTGCAGAGCTGGGATTCAGCCCGCCAGGACTGGAAGGACACCGGCATCAAGGACGTCACGCAGCTGCAACGGGGCACCGACAGCAAGGCCTACCTGCTGCAGGACGGCAAGCTGCACAAGCTGGACGTCAGCGCCAAGTTCGAGTCGGTGGCGGTCAGCGACGGCCATGCGCTCAACCGGCCGCCGCGCAGCACCGACGTGGCCCTGGGCGATGCGCTGCCGGGCCTGACCGACCGCCACATCACCGCATTCGCCATGCTCAACGACAAGCAGTTCGTGGCGCTGGACGACCACAACCGCTTCACCGCCCACCACAAGAACGGCGAAACCAGCGAACTCAGCCGCCTGGATCTCGAAGGCACGGTGGCCTCGCTGGCGCTCGACGAGAACCACAACCTGCATGCCCTGACCACCGAAGGCAAACTGTTCACCCTGGCCAAGGACGACTGGCAGGCGCCCCCGGACAACCCGCGTCCGCAGGCCAAATGGAAACCCGTGGCGCTGCCCGAGGGCAAGACGCTGGCCAGCATCCGCACCTCCGACGACAACCGCTTGAGCGCCACCCTGCACGGCAGCCAGGATCACTCGCAGGTACAGCTCAAGGGCAACGCCTGGCAACCGCTGACGCCGCGCCCCGCCGACCACAACGCCCTGGACAATCTGTTCGACCGGCTCAAGGGCGGCGTCAAGACCGCGAAGATCCCCGGCACCGGCCTCACGGCCCGGTTCAACTACAACCTGATGGGCCGCGGCGCGATGGAAACGGGCAACCAGGCCAGCGTCGGCGACTACTTCCGCGCGCACATCTTCAAGCCGACCCTGGAAATGCCGCGGCCGCTGAAGAACGTCGGCTATCACCTCCAGCACCGCTATCAGGGGCGCGAAGGCCTGAGGCCGCTCTACGCCTCCGAAGGCCGCGAGTTCAAGCGCCTGGAACTGCTGAGCGAGAAACCGCCGCGGACCGGCGCCGGCCAGGATCTGCAGTCGCGCATCGCCGCGCTGGGCTCCCGCCCCGGCCTGCAGGGCACCGGACTGGTCGAGGCGCTGGAAGCGTTCCGCAAGGAGCTGGAAGACAACAGCCTGCGCGCCACCCAGCACCTGGGCCGGCACGCCGGCAAGTCAACGCTGCTGCAGCAGAAGGAAGGCCTGCTCAACGTCCACGGCGAGCTGTCGGCGCCCTCCAAGCGCAGTCAGTTGAGCCTGAAGCTGGACCGGCTTTCGCAGAACTTCAACTTCGCCAGCTCCGGCCACGATTTCCTCAAGGAACTGAACGGCGCCCTCGCGCATCTGGCGCCCTCGGCGCAGAACCGCACCGGCGCCCTGCTCACGGAACTGCGCAACAACGGCTTGCGGGTGTCCCACCAGAAAGCCGACATCCCCCTCGGCCAACAGCGCGACGCCAGCGACAGCCTGGGCCTGATCAAAGCCCGTCTGGCGCTGGACGTGGGCACGATGGAAGAGTTCGACCAGGTGCTCAAAGGCGCCGAGAAACTGGCCGGGGCCTCCAACACCGAGGCCGGGGTCGAGGCCTTGAAAAAGGAACTGGGCGAACTGAAGGACAAGAAATACGGCGAGCATCCGCTCAAGCAGATCACCGACATGGGCTTCGCCGACCACGCCAGCCTGGAAGGCGCCTACGACGGCATCAAGGGCTTCCTCAACGGCTTCAAGAAGGAAGACCACGCCACCAGCGTCAGCCTGCGCGCCGCCACCGGCAGCAAGACCCAGCCGGAGATGGCGCAGACCCTCAAAGAGGCGCTCAAGCAACTGCATCACCCCGACGACGAGATCGCCGTGCAGCGCGGCTACGGCATGAGCGTGAGCACGCCGTTCGTGTCCCTGGCCAACAAGGGCCTGGGGCCGTGGCCCAGCGGCGCCGTCAGCGGCGCACGCAACTACAGCTTCAGCGCCGAACGCGGCGAGAAAGGCGTGACTGTCTACCTGCAGCGCGAAGGCTCGGGCACCGCCAGCGGGGGCGTCGGCGGCGGCAAAGACTATTGGCCGGGGTTCTTCAGGGGCGAAGACGCCGACCGTTTCACCAAAGTCGACATCGGCAACGACCGCCGCCTGACCCCGGCCCTGCGCCTGGGGGCGGACGTCACCGGCACCGCCGCCACCACCTGGCGAGACGGCGTGGTGTTCACGTTGCCCGACGAGGAAATCGATCCGTTCATCGACAAGCTGGTCGACGGCAAGCTCGATCCGCTGGAACTGATGAAGAAAGGCGTCGACCACGAAGCCCAGAAGAGCCTGCGCTTCAACTTCGACCTCAATGCCAGCGCCACCGCGGAATTCCGGGTGGGGTTCGGCCTGACCGACAAGGACAGCACGCCGCTGTCGGCGGCGGCGCGGGTCGGCGTGGGCGGCACGGTCAACGTCAACCTGCTCAACTACAGCAACTATTCGCTCGAGCAGCACAGCAACAAGGGCGAACTGCAGGAAAGCAGCCGCAACCGGCCCCGCCTGCTCAACAACTTCGGCGTGTCGGGATTCGCCCGTGCCCAGTTCGCCGGCAGCCGCACCCCGGCCTCGGACGCCGCGACGCCCGCCAACCAGGGCATCACCGCCCCGCTGGGCGTCAGCGCCGGCGTTTCGGTGGACAACAAGACCAGCAAGCGGATCAAGTTCACCTTCAAGGAGGCAGAACCGCTGACCGCCGAGAACCTGGACAAGCTCGGCAAAAGCCTGGGCAAGGCGTTCAAGGATCCGGAATCGGAGCGGGTGCTGGGCCGCCTGGCCGACGCCGACGACGCGCAGTACGCAGGCCTGGACGCCACAGAGCGGCTGCAGCGCCACCTGGAGGGCTTGCAGGCGCACTTCGCCAGCAAGCCCAAGGACAACGACGAGCAATACGCCGCCCTGCGCGCCCTCACCCGCGCCGGCGTCCAGCACCAGGCGGCCGAGGCCCGGCACAGCCTGCTCGACAGCGGCCGGTTCGAATCGACCTACACCAACCTCTCGCGCATCGACGGCAAAAGCGCGGTCGCCAGTGTCATGGCGAAAATCAATCCCCACCATTCGCCGAGCAACGCCGAACGCATCACCGCGCTGATCGAGCGGGATCCGGACCTCAAGGCCTTGGTCAAGCAACTGCAAGCCACCCCCGGCACCCAGGCGCGGGTGCGCCTGGAACTGAAGGACGATGTGCAGGACCTCATCGACCAGCGCAGCCGCGACGGCACCCTCTCGCAGAAGGAACTCGGCGCGCTGCTGTCGGACCGCAACAACATGCGGATCAAGGCGATCACCGTGTCCCACAGCGTCAACCAACCGGAAAACTTCACCTCGCCGCTGCCGGTGCTGAGCTACAGCAGCAACGCGTCGGTCAACCTCAGCAAGGCGTTGGGCAAGATCAACTTCAGCTACGGCCAGGATCAGGACACGCCCAAGAGCTACTTCCTCGACGGCATGATCGCCAAGCCGGGCGAAGCGTTGAAGGCCACGCTCGGCGCGCTGAAACAGGAGGGCCTGCAACTCAAGGGCTGATGCCCGCCCCACGGCCCCGTCCGCCCGGACGGGGCCTTTACCCCCGACAAGGAGTTCACATGGATCCTGCCTTCTACCCGCTCGACACCTTCCCGGCCCTGGCCGCCCTGGCCGACCGCTGGACGGTGATGCGCCAGGAACTGCTGGCGCTGCACGCGCCGCTGCTGGACATCGACCGCACCGACAAGCCCCATCAGGAGGTGCACGACGAAGTCAGCGCCCATCTGCGACAGGGCGGCGCCTACGGCTGGCTCAAGGGCTGGGGCGAATCGGGCGGCAACCGTGACTGGCTGCAATACCCGCTGCTGTTCCGGGATGAGCCCATCGCCCCGGCGCTGGCGGCCCTGCCCCAGACCCTGGCCATGCTCGGCGAAGTCGGCGGGCTCAAGGTCGCGGCGCTCGCACGGTTGGCGTCCCAGGCGTTCCTGCCTCGCCACCGGCACCCGGAGATCCGCGCCGAAGGCCTGTTGCAGATGCACTTGACCCTCGATGCCGCGCACGAGCGCAACGACGCCTACCTGAACGTGGCCGGCGAATTCCATCGGCACCGCTGCGGTGCGGCGGCGGTGTTCGACGGCTCGCTGGATCATTTCGTGGTCAACGCCAGCGAGGCGCCGCGCACCCTGCTCTATCTGGAGTTCGACCGGGCGCGCCTCGCACGCCCGACGTGAGGCGCGCCGCCGATACACAAAAAGAAACGGGCGCATGATGCATGCGCCCGTTTTTTATTTGTCCGGGTATGTCAGTGCAAGACCCGACCCAGCCCCGAGCGGGTCTCGCGTACCTGGGCGACGAAGCCGCCGACCACGTCGCTGAAGCTGTCCTCGTCCAGCCGGGCCAGTTCGCGCTGGGTGCACAGCCGCACATCGCCCTTGTCCAGGGCCAGCCAGCAACCGCGCAAGGCCGCGATGTCGAAGTTCATGGTCAGCAGGCGTTGCAGGTTGTCCGGGCCTGGCCGCAAGGCGCCGAGCCGACAGTGGATGATCACGTTTTCGCTGTGTTCGGGCCATTCGATGACGGCGGCCTGGATCTGTTCGCGGTCGTACAGCGCGCAGACGCCGTTCTGCCAGGTCAGGGGGGTGCCCAACCGATCGGCCAGATGGGCGATGAAACGCTGGATGGCCGGTGTGGAGTTCGCCATTTGTTTTTCCTCTTAAGTTGAATGGCCTTGGGGTTGGCCGTTTCGCAACTTGAGTGGAAAAACAATGGCGAATAGTTCCAGCCGGAACAAATATTCCGGACTCAGTGCTTCAATCCCGCCAACGACAGGAGTTGTCCGAGCAAGGCCTGTAGTTGTTCGCCCTGATCGTCGTTGTGCAGTTCATGCCAGACCACGAAAGTGTGCTGGCTATCGAGACATATGTAGTAACCCTCATAGGATTCGACATTGTCGAAACGCCGCTTGAGAGTCTCGGAAAACAGATCCGGGCGCTGGGCCTGGCGCTGGATGTTCAGGGAAAGTCCCCAGCCCAGGCTCTCCTGGCGGCAGACGAATTCGACGCCCGGAGCCCACTGCCAGACGCTTGCCCGCTTCTGGGCGATGCGCTGGAGGAAGTCCTGCTGATCGGTGCTTTGAAAAATCGTTTCAGTCATTCAGAGGCACCGTACCGTATTGGCCACCGCCGTCACGCAGTGCCGGGGACCACCAGACGTTCAACTCGGAGTTGTTGGCGTCAAGTTGCTGACAATTCCCTATGTGACAGGAAGTTTCAGGTACTGACGTACAAGCGCTCAATATAAGTAAACACAACCACGCAATACCGGCACGACACCACTTCATCTCTTCACCTTCCTTGTCGGACTCTACAGATTATCGCCTCAAAGCCTAGCTGCTTAAGGGCACCGCGACAGGCAAAAGCCATGTCCAGATGATTGAGTCTTCTCTTATAACCCGCGCGAAAGCGGGGGCAACATCGATACCCGTGCCGGCGCCGCCGCAGGCGACGCTGTCGCTGCGGGCCGCAAGGCCACGAACACCTCCGTTGATTCACCAGGTTGCAACAGGAACCGCGGTGCGGCCGTCACTGCCAATGTCGCGCCGCCGGAACAGGCCTCGGGGTTGAAACGCTGCGGTTTGACACCGACGTTCTTGACCACGCCGACCGCCACCGAGTAGTCCGTTGCGCTGAACCACTGCATCCGCCCGCGGTCCAGCGCGAACGGGCCGTCCACTTTACACAGGTCGCCCAAGGCCACACCAGATGATGTTCGTTTGATATCACCGGGTATCCGCCCGCGCACCAGCTCGGCGAAGGTAGCGCCGATCGATGCCCGCAACACCGCAGGCCCCCCCGGTTGGCGGCCGGACGCCAGGGCCTGGCCCAGCTGCGCGCGGTTTTCGCTGGCCACGTAGCGGGCCGGGTCGACCTGATCGCCGATCAGGCGCGGGGTCAGGATGAACAGGCGCTCGCGGCGCGACAGCTCGCGGCGGGTCGAGGAAAACATCGGCCCGACCCACGGCAGCTTGCCCAGCACCGGCACGCGGTCGCTCTGGTCGCCCTGCTCGTCCACGTGGAAACCGCCGATCACCAGCGAACGGTTTTCGCTGATCACCGCCTGGGTGCTGACCGTGCCGCGCTTGACCGTCGGCGTCTGCTGGTCACGCTGCTGCTCCAGCTGGCCGTCCTCGATGTCGACGATCAACTGGAAGCGGTTGTTCGGCCCGCCCCCGATGGTGCGCGGCACTACTTGCAGGCTGGTGCCGGCGGTGACCGGCTGGATCGTCGCCACCCGCTCGCCCGTGGCGGTGATGAACTGGGTGCGGCTGAAGTCGATCACCGCCGGCTGGTTCTCCAGGGTCAGCACCGAGGGCCGGGCGATCATCGAGGCCATGCCCTGCCCCTCCAGCGCCTGGATCTCGGCGAAGAACCGCTCGAAGTCGCTGATGAACAGCGTCGATGAACCGCTGTTGAGCAACGAACTGCCGAAGCCGACCTTGCCCGCCCTCGCCGACCAGCGCGACTCCAGGTTGGCCAGTTGGCTGCGGTCGATGTCGAGGATGATCGCGTCGATCTCCACCAGATTGCCCGGCAGGTCCAACTGCTCGATCAGTTGCTGGTAGGTGGCGCGCTTGTCCGGGTTGTCGTAGATCAGCACGGCGTTGTTGCGCACGTCGGCCGCCACGCGGCGCTGGCCCGCGGCGGACTGGGGCCGGTGGCCGCTGCGCCCGGCGGTGCGTTCGCTGGCCAAGTTGAGGATCTTGCCCCGGGCCATGTCCGCCATGCCTTGCAGGGCGTCGATGTTGGCCTTGGGATCCTGGGGCGACGGCTGCGTCGGGCGCTGGCTGTCGAGCATGTCCTCCAGGATGCTGGCCACGCCGGGGATGCGCAGGCTCTGGTCGCGGTAATTGACCTGCCGGTCGGCCACCGCCGCGTAGCGCAGGGGGAACATCATCACCTGCTGCTTTTCGTCGGGCTTGGCCTTCTCCTTGCTGAACCCGCGGATCAGCTCGACGTAGCGCACAGGACCGCTGACCAGCACCACGCCTTCGTCGGGCAGCTCGCCCCAGCCGAAACGCTTGTCCAGCAGGCCGATGTCGGTCAACGCCTGCTTCAGGTCCGGCGCGGCGTCGGCGGACACCTCCAGCCGCTGCGAGACCTGGGCCGACTGCGGACTGACGTACAGCTTGCCGTTGTAGACGAACCACTGGAACTGATGCTCCAGCGCCAAGCGGTCGAGGAATTCCTCGGCCGTCGCCGCCCGCAGCTTGGCGTCCACCGTGCCGCTGACGCCGCTCAGGCTCAGGCCCACACCATAGGCGTTGGCGAAATCCTTGAGCACGGTCTCCAGCGGCGTGCGCGAGGCCTCGTAGGCGTAGGCCGATTGCCGCCAGTCATCGGGCACCACGGCCAGCGCCGGGCAGGACGCGGCCAACAGCAGGGTCAGGCCGCACAGTCGCTTAAACATAGGTTCTTCCCAGAGGCAGAGGACGGTTCACAGGGCGGGGCAAAGAACGGGAAACCGCGGCGCTGCGTTCAAGCATCGCCTCCCACACGTCCCGTTGGTTGGCCAGCGATTCGATGGCGGCGATCAGCGCCGGGATGCCCTGCAACGGCAGGTAGCGCATCAGGCACAGGCGACGCTCGGCCGGATCCAGCGCCAGCGCCCCGCCGAATCGCCCGAGGCTGGGGCCGGACAGGCGCAGCGCCGCTTCAAGGCTGGCGTCGTCGCCGCGCCAGGCTGCGCTGAGCATGGCCAGGCACAGCACGCCGCCGGGCCGCCGTTGCAGGCGCAGCGGCGCGCCGTCGATCAGCAGCCCCAGTTCGCCGTCGCCGCCGTCCAGCCAGCGTTGCGCGGCGAGCGCCAGTTCAGCGGATTTCATTGATGATCGCCTTGGCCAGGTTGTGCTTGACCACGATTTCCTGGTTCGCCGCCCAGCTGGCGGTGGAGGACTGGCGGATCGCCGAGTTGAAGGCATGCCAGTCGTCCGGGGAAAACGCATCCATGTCCAGCGCCGCGGCGTCCAGATCCTGTTGCGCGTTTTCGAAGTTGTTGTCCAGGCGGCGGCGCAGTGCATCGGGAGAAAGCATGGTGAGGCTCCAGGTCGATAACTGCCCATTGAGTGGCACGTTCCCGACGTTGGTTCCCTGCCCGCCTGCGCTCATTGCGCCAGCTTCATGGCTGCGCGCTGTCCGGCAGCGGCCCGAGCGCGCTGCCCAGGGCCTGCCAGTCGATCGCGAAGTCGCCGTGCTCGGTGCGCAGGCACAGGCTGTCCGGCGCCTGCTGCGGATCGGCGCGCAGGCTCCACACGGCCTGGGCCTGCTGCAGGTGGTTCGCGGCCAGGTCCAGCCGGTCAGGGTGGCAATGCAACACGCCGGGTTCGTCCGCCGGCCGGGCAGCGCTCAGTTGCCGGCACAGGGCGGCGATCCGTGCCGCATCGCCCTGCTCGCCCAGCAGTCGCTGCCAGGCTTGGCCCAACAGCGATTCGGCGCTCTGGAGAATGGCGTCCCACATCTGTTGGCGTTGCGCCTGCCATTGGGCGAGCAGCGCATCGGCCTGCTGCCAGACCTCGGCCAAGGCTTGTTCCTGCGCCGCTTGGCGCAGGCGCTCGGCCTCCTCGCGGGCGTCGGCCAGCAACGTGTCGGCCTGGGCGCGGGCATGCGCCAGCAGTTGCCCGGCCAGCAGGCTGTCTTCGAAGACTTCTCGGCGCAGGACGGGGCCGTCAGGCAACGCCTGGGGATGGCTCAGGCTCAGTCGGCGACGGGTCAGCATGGGGAGATCCTTGTGTAGTGAACGTGAGGGCGTACCAGCCGACCGCCTGCCAGAGTGAGGCCAGCCGTGCGTGGGGCAACCCCTGGAGCGGCGCGTCTTCGATGGATGTGCAGGCGAACTCCAGGCGCAGGCGTTGCCACACCGGTTCGCCGACCCAGGCCCGCAGCAGCCTCAGGCCTTGGCTCTGCGTGTCGCCCTCACGCCAGCGGGCCGGCAGCCAATGGCCCGGCTGCAGCGCCCGGCCCAGGCGGCGGCACCAGCGCAGCCCCGCGTCATCGAGCCCCGGCGGCGGTTCGCCCTGGCTGCCGGCGCAGACCGCCACCGCCAGGCTCAGCACCTGCGCCCACTGCTGCGCGTCCAGCACCAGCAACGGCAACAGTCCGCCGTTGGGCGGCGCGGGCCGCGTGGCGCCCATGCCCGCATGACGGGCCCGCCACTCAGCCGGCCATGGGGTGTTCGATGGCGGAGCGGCGTCGGCCCACCAGCGCACCCAGGCAAGCGCCTGCGGCGGCGTGACCTCCTGGGGCTTCATGCCGGCCCGGACGGCGCGTTCTTGCCGCCGCCTGCCGCGTTGCCCAGGCGTTGGCGCCAGTGCGGATTGAGGGCGAACAGGCCGGCGACCAGCAGCACGCCGGCCACCGCGCACAGCCCCAGCAGCCATTGCCAGAACCGCCAGCGCTCGCGGGTCAGGGTGAACGGACCGACCGTCACCGTCTCCACGGTCTCGTGGTAACCCTGGGCCGGCACGAACACCACCGCGAGCTTCTTGTCGTCGGCGCCGCCGATCCCCGGAATGCTGCTGGCCACCATGCGTCGGATGCGCGGCAGCACGCTGTCCGGATCCAGCTCGGCGCGGTGCTTGATGAACACCGCCGCCGACGCCGGCTGCACCGGCTCGCCCGGCGCGATGCGTTCGGGCAGCACCACGTGCACCCGCGCCACCACCACGCCGTCGATCTGCGACAGGGTCTGCTCAAGTTCCTGGGACAGCGCATAGAGATAGCGCGCCCGTTCTTCCAGGGGCGATGAGATCACCCCTTCCTTGCGGAACACCTCGCCCAGGCTCGAACGCGAGCGCCGGGGCAAACCCACCGCCTCCAGCGCCCGCACCGCCCGGGAAATGTCGCGGTTGGCCACCAGCACCGCCACGCCGTTCTTGTCCAGACGCTTCTGCGCGTCGATGTCCTTGCCGGCCAGTTCCGCCAGCACTTCGTTGGCGTCCTGTTCAGAGAGGTCGCGGTGCAGTTCCATGCGCTCGCCGCAACCGGCCAGCAGCAGAACCGTCAGCACCGCCGCGAGCGGCCCGAATACCTTGGGATGCATGGCTGCGCCTCATTGAAGACTGGTGAGTTTTTCCACGCTCTGGGCGGCCTTGCTCACCAGTTTGGCGCTGAGCAGGCTTTGCAGATAAAACGACGACAGCGACCGGTTGGCCTGCAGCGCCTGCTGCGGGTCCACCGAGCGCGCGGCGCGCTGCAGTTCGCGGGTCGCCTTGTCGGCGTCTTTGTGCAACGCCGTCGAGGCCTGGGAAATCGCCGACACCGACGGTTCGTTGCCGGCGGCGCGCGTCGCCGCCTGCTGCATCTGCGCATTGAACCAGGCGATGTCCGCCTCGGCAGGCGGCCTGGCCGGCAATGCCTCGGGCGCGGCTGCACCCGAATGCCCGGTTGTTACCCCTGTAATCGCCATTCACGCTCTCCTGCCAGGACGAAGGTTTACATTCAGCCGAAGAGGCTGCCGGTGCTTTGCTGCGTCAGCACCGAGAGCACGTTGCCGGCGGTGATCCGGGCATCGGTCTGCAGCGTGTTGCCGGCGCCGCCGTTGAGGAAGTTCTGCTCGGCGTTGGGGAACAGTCCGCCCATCGAATGGCCCTGGGCACTGCCCTTGACCTCGCCCTTGATCATGTCGATCGCCTTCTGGAACTGCTTGCTCTCATCGCGGGACATGTATTGATCGCCCTCGGACAGCTCGCCCATCCAGTCCTTGGACTTGCCGTCCGGCTTGCCGAACTCTTCAGGGTGCATGTCCATGAAGCGTGCGATTTCCTTGAGCACGTCCTTGTCATCGTTGGAGAACGCCATCTCGCCGCGGGCATCGCGGGCCGGGTTGCCGGTGGGCTTGAGCAGGTTGTCGAGCTTCTCCTCGCCCAGGCTGCCCAGCAGCGACGACAGCAGGTCCTGCACGCCGCCACCGCCGCCGATGCCGCCGGGCATGGGGTTCCAGCCGCCCCCGCCGTTTCCGCCCGGCATCGGGTTCCAGCCTCCGCCGCCGTTGCCGCCCGGCATCGGGTTCCAGCCGCCGCCGTTGCCGCCGCCGAACTGGCCGCCGTTCTGCAGGCCGCCGCCCAGCATGTCCTTGATCATGCCTTCGAGGCCTTTGGTGAACGCGGCCTTCTCTTCGCTGTTGAGGTAGTTGTCCTCGGTCAGCTCGTCGCGCCAGCTGCGCACCTTGCCGTTGGCGTCGTCGGGCTTGCCGAACTTGCCGGGGTTCTTGTCCATGTAGTCGGCGATCATGCCCAGCAGCGGGTTTTTCGCGTCGCGGATGTTGGCGCCGCTGCCGGATTTCTCGAACAGCGCCTGGCTCAACAGCTCGGCGATCTGCCCGGCGCTGTTGCCCGAGCCGCCCTGGGACCCGCCCATGCCCGGCAGGCTGAAGCCGCCCTGGAACGAGCCGCCTGGAGGGAGTGTCAACGCAGTGGAAAACATAAGGTGCTCCTTGCCTGGATTGCCCAAGTCACGGCCCTTCCGGCCAAGGCCGGAAGGGCCTGTGACCACTTAGTAGTTGATCGCCTTGCCGGTCTGCTGGGCGGCGTTCTGCGCCTTGGTGGCGGAGTCCTGGTAGGCGCTGGCGATACCGTTGACGGTATCGGTCATCATCTTGTTGGACTGAGCCTGGGCGTTCATGGTGGTGGTGGCTGCTGCAGTGGCGTCCATTTGTTGCATGGCAGCCATCGAAGCGCCAAGGGATGCGGTACCGGCCATAGTGTCTACTCCTGATAATCGATTGTTGTTTGAGCACCGGATGGTGTTCGAACAATGAGTGGTCGATTCTCGGCAGCGGTTCCATGGCGAACGCGAATTGGCCGGTGCGGCAGGTTCCGGGCGTCGGGGGACGGACCGCGGGCGTCAGAGTTCCGGGGAGTCGATGCTCAGGCTTTTCATGCGGTGATAGAGGGTTCGGCGCGGAATGCCCAGCTCGCTGACCACCGAGTCGATGCATTTGGCGTGGCGCGACAGGCAATCCATGATCAGGGTCTTTTCGAACAGGCGCAGGTGGCTCTTGAGCGGTGCGGCCTGCCGGCACGGGGGCGAAGGATCGTCGGTCTGCAAGGCCGGCATGCCCAGCACGAAGCGCTCGGCGGCGCACTTGAGTTCACGGATGTTGCCCGGCCAGCGGTGGTTGAGCAGGCACTTGAGCAGGTGCGGGTCAGGGGCCGGCATCGGCTGGCGGTGGCGTTCGGCGGCCTCGCAGACGAAGCGCTGGAACAGCGGCTGGATGTTTTGCAGGCGCGAACGCAGGGTCGGCAGCTGGATCTTGATCACATTGAGGCGAAAGAACAGGTCGCGGCGGAACTTGCCCTCGTCCACCAGTTTCTCCAGCGGCGTCTGGGTGGCGACGATCACCCGCAGGTCCAGCGGCACGAAACGGGTCGAGCCCAGGCGTTCGATGCCGCGCATCTCCAGCACCCGCAGCAGCTTGGCCTGCAGCAGCAAGGGCATGCTGTCGATCTCATCGAGGTAGAGGGTGCCGCGGTCGGACGCTTCGATGTAGCCGGCCCGGGACTTGGAGGCGCCGGTGTAGGCCCCGGCCATGACCCCGAACAGTTCGCTCTCGGCCAGCTGTTCCGGCACCGCCGCGCAGTTGAGGGCCACCAACTGACCTTCGCGTCCGGACAGTTCGTGGATGCGCCGGGCCAGGGTGTCCTTGCCGGTGCCGGTCTCCCCCTCCAGCACCATGTCGACCTTCAACGGTGCGGCCTTTCTGATAAACGCTTGCAAGGTGCCCACTGTGTCGAGAACTTCATGTTCCCATTGCACGGAGTGGTTGTTCGAAAAGCCCCCAGTCATCTTGTTCCCTCACGATGATGATCACTTCTGTCGGGATCGAGGAATACAGAAACGCCGCGCCTTCTTTCAATCCGAGCATCGGAAGGTCGATGGACGTCAGAAACTCAAGCGTATGCCTGCGACACCATTGTTTTTGTTCAGGGCGATATTGATAGCAGCAGATTTCCATCACCAGCCTGCGTTCATTCCCCCGATGGTTCAGTGCGATTTCCAAGGCCGGACGCCGCTGCGGGTGCGCCGGCCGCTCTCCTGCGGCAAGGCCGCAGTCTAGCGTCGCACAGGTGCGGGGCGAAATTGAAATTCGCCGCAAAGGCCATAGAAACGCTCAATTCCGGAACCGCGCCTCATGGCCGTCGCAAGGCGGCCCTCACCCCCTCGGCCATCGACTGCGCCTCTTCGCGCAGCGCCTGGCAGAACGCATCGGCGCTGACCGACGCCGGTCGGTGCTCCGGCCGGATCAGCATGACCCGGTACGGCAGCGACACCGCCAGCGGACGCATCACCAGGTCGCGCCCCGCCTCCGTCAATGCGGTCAGCGGGTTGATGATCGCCACCCCCAGGCCCTGCCTGACCATGGCGCAGACCGATGCGGCGTTGTCCGTTTCGATCACCGTGCGCCGGTCGACCTGCGCCTGGCGGAAACACTCGTCCAGGCGCTGGCGGTAAACGTCCAGGCTGGACAGGTTGATGAAGTCGACCCGGTGAAAGTCCGCCAGCGACAGCACCGGTTTGGCCAAAAGCGGATGCCCCGGCGCCAGGACGCAAATCATGTCTGCGCTGAACAGCGGCTCGCCCCGGGTGCCGCGCGGCACTTGCTCGACTTCGGTCAGGCCCAGATCGTGCTGCTGGGTGACCAGCGACTCTTCGAGCATCGGCGACTCCTGCGCCACGATGCTCACGCTGACGCCCGGTCGGGAGCGGTAGAAGCGCCGGCACACCCGGGGCAGCAGGGTCTGGGAAAACAGCGGCAAACAGGTCAGGGCCAGCCGGCCGTGCTCGAAATTGCGGATCGACTGCGCGCAGCGCTCGATGCGCTCAAGCCCTACATAACTGCGCTCGACCTCATCGAACAGCATCAGGGCCTGGTCCGTCGGCAGCAGGCGCCCGCCGGCGCGCTCGAACAGGCGCAGTCCGGAGACCTGTTCGAGCCGGGCCAGTTCGCGGCTGACCGTCGGCTGCGAGGTGAACAGCAACCGCGCCGCGCCCGTGACGCTGCCGGCCTGCATGATGGAACGGAACACTTCGATCTGACGCAGCGAGATCTTCACTGGGATTTTCCGGTGACAACAAGAAGGCCATATCAGATATGAATGGGTAGCGAATAAAAAGCTATTTTTTTTGATGAGCGAGGCACGGCATGCTGCGCCGATCCTTTCGATGAGCATGCGCCATGTCCCCTACGCTTCCCTTCACCCTGTTGGCCGACAGCGCCCGTACCCACGGCACCCCGCTATGGAGCTACGACGCCGCGACAATCCTTGAGCGCATCGGGCGCCTGCGCGCGTTCGACACCGTCCGCTACGCGCAGAAGGCCTGCTCCAACCTGCACATCCTGCGCCTGATGCGCGAGCACGGCCTGCACGTGGATGCCGTCTCCCTGGGTGAGATCGAACGCGCCCTGCTCGCCGGTTTCCAGGTCGGCGGCGCGCCGGCGGGCATCGTGTTCACCTGCGACCTGTTCGACCGCAAGACCCTTGAGCGCGTGGTCGAGCTGGGGGTGGAGGTCAACGCCGGTTCCATCGACATGCTGCGCCAACTGGGCGAGCGTTCGCCGGGGCACCGCGTATGGCTGCGGATCAACCCCGGTTTCGGTCACGGCCACAGCCGCAAGACCAACACCGGCGGCGAGAACAGCAAGCACGGCATCTGGCACGAAGACCTGCACGAGGCCCTGGCGGTGATCCGTGAGTTCGGCCTGAAACTGGTGGGCGTGCACATGCACATCGGCTCCGGCGTGGACTACTCGCACCTGGAAGAGGTGGCGCGGTCGATGGTGCAACTGATCGCTGGCCTGGGCCAGGACATCGAAGCCTTCTCCATCGGCGGCGGCCTCTCCACGCCCTACCGTCCGGGCGAGGCCGCCGTGGACGTCGAGCGCTATGCGCGCACCTGGGCGGTGGCCAGGAAGGAAATCGAAGCGCTGCTGGGCCATCCGGTGCACATGGAGATCGAACCGGGCCGCTTCCTGATGGCCGAGTCGGGCCGGCTGGTGAGCGAAGTGCGGGCAGTCAAGCGCATGGGCAACCGCCGCTACGTGCTGGTCGACGCCGGCTTCAACGACCTGATGCGCCCGGCCATGTACGGTGCCTACCACCACATGACGCTGCTGGACGCCGAAGGCCGCCCGGTGGACCGGCCGCTGGTGGACACCGTCGTCGGCGGCCCGTTGTGCGAGTCCGGCGACATCTTCACCCAGGACGACCAGGAACTGCGCCCGCAACCGCTGCCTGAAGCCAAGGTCGGCGACTTGCTGGTGTTCCATGACACCGGCGCCTACGGCGCGTCAATGTCGTCCAACTACAACAGCCGGCCGCTGCTGCCGGAGGTGCTGTTCAGCGACGGCCAGGCCCGCTTGATCCGCCGCCGGCAGACCCTGGACGCCCTGTTCGAGCAAGAACAGGAGCTCTGAGCCTCACGCACCCGGACCGAACGCGGCCCTGACGAACTCCATGAAGCTTTGCAGCTTGGGCGTCAGCCGCCGGTCCGGGGCGTACAGCAGGTTCATCGGCGAGACCGGCACCTTGTACTGCGGCAACAGCCGCACCAGCGTGCCTGCGCGCAAGGCGTCCTTGACCAGCTCCAGCGGCAGCATCACCACCCCCAGCCCGGCCACGGCGGCGGCCAGCAACGGGTCGCCCTGGTTGATCGTCAGCCGGCTCTTGATCGGCACATCGACGACGCCTTCCGGTCCCTCAAGGCGAATGTGCGAACGTCCGTCCGAATAGGCGAACGCCAGGCACTCATGGGCCTGCAGGTCCTGCGGCGTCGCGATGGCCGGGCGCCGGGCCAGGTACGCCGGCGCGGCGCACAGCACCATGGGGTACGGCTTGAGCGGCAAGGCCTTCATGCCGCTGTCGGCCAGTTCGCCGATTCGAAACACGGCGTCATAGCCGCCCTCCACCAGATCCACCAGTTCGTTCGACAGGGTCAGGTCCACCGACACCTGCGGAAAACGCACCATGTACTCCAGCAGGCGCGGCGACAATGTGCTCACGCCGAAGGTCACCGGCGCGTTGATCCGCAGCCGCCCGCTGGGCACGCCACGGGTGACGGCGGCCATTTCCTCGGCGGCGTCCACGTCGGCCAGGATCAGCTTGGCCCGCTCGTAGAAGGTGCGGCCGAAGTCGGTCAGGCTTTGCTTGCGGGTGGTGCGGTTGAGCAAGGAAACGCCCAAATGCTGTTCGAGCATTTTTACCTGCTTGCCGACCAGTTGCGGCGACAGGTTGAGCTCGTCGGCCACGGCGCTGAACGAACCCAGCTCCACCGAACGGACGAAAGTGGCCATCAACGTGAGGCGATCCATTGGAAACCCTGTGTTTCTAGTGTCGCGCCATCGTAGGGCTTTATCCGGCCCAGGCCAAAGACTAAATTGGGCGCCACGACACGCACGCACCGGGACTGCCCCGGTGCGTCGCTCCATTGATACAGCAGAGGTGCACATGGCCCGGATTGTCAGGATTCACGAATACGGCGACGCAAGCGTCTTGAAACTGGAAGCGGTGGACGTGCCCGCCCCCGCGCCCGGCGAGGTGCAGATCCAGGTCAAGGCCTTCGGCCTGAACCGCGCGGAAGTGATGTTCCGCAACCACGCCTACCTGCAGGAAGCCGAATTCCCCAGCCGTCTGGGCTACGAAGCGGCCGGCGTGGTGGCGGCGGTCGGCGAAGGCGTCAGCGGCTTCAATGTCGGCGACGCGGTCAGCCTGATCCCGCCGCTGGACATCGCCCGCTGGGGCACCTACGGCGAAGTGGCGAACGTGCCCGCTCACCTCACCGTCAAGCACCCGGCCAACCTGTCCTTCGAACAGGCCGCCGCGTCCTGGATGCAGTACGTCACCGCGTGGGGCGCGCTGATCGAGCAGGCGAAACTGACCCAGGGCGACGTGGTGCTGATCACCGCCGCCTCCAGCAGCGTCGGCCTGGCCGCGTTCCAGATCGCCCGCAGCGTTGGCGCGGTGCCGGTGGCCATCACCCGCACCCAGGCGAAAAAGCAGGCCCTGCTGGACGCCGGCGCCGCCCATGTGATCGTCAGCGACGAAGAAGACATCGTGGCGCGGGTCATGGCCCTCACCGACGGCCAGGGCGCCCGGGTGGTGTTCGACCCGGTCGGCGGCCCGGCCTTCGAAACGCTCACCCAGAGCATGGCCCGCGGCGGCATCCTGCTCGAATACGGCGCCCTGAGCCCGGAACCCACGCCGTTCCCGCTGTTCACCGTGCTGGGCAAATGCCTGACGCTCAAAGGCTACCTGTACGCCGAGATCGTCGCCGACCCGGCCGCGCTGGAACGGGCCAAGGCGTTCATCCTCGACGGCCTGGCCTCGGGCGCGCTCAAGCCGGTGATCGCCAAGACATTCGCGCTGGAAGAGATCCAGCAGGCCCACCGTTTCCTTGAGGCCAACCAGCAGATCGGCAAGATCGTCGTCACAGTCTGAGCCCTTCCCTCCCCACCCTTCCAGACCGCCGCCCGATGCCTGCATCGGGCGGCGCGCAAGGCTTCCACCATTTCTGGGATATCGCCTTGCGCTCTTCGCTATAACCTTAGAAGCGGCCGCGAATTAGACTGGCGCGAAAGCAGTTCGCACCGCGATTTAAGGAAGAAAGCATGCAAGACATTTTCAGCATCAACTGGTTGCTCTGGCTGTCGACCATGGTGCCGCTCACCCTCAGCGCAGGCCCCGGCAACCTGATGGTCGCCACCTCCGGCGCGCAAAGCGGCGTGCGCCGCTCGGTCTGGTTCATCGCCGGCCTCGACATCACCTATTTCCTGATCGCCGTGCTGGTGGGCCTGGGGCTCTACCACACGCTGATGAACCACCCGACGCTGGTCTGGGGCCTGCAAGTGGCGGGCAGCCTGTACATCCTGTGGCTGGGCGTGCGCCTGCTGCGCCGTCCGCTCAAGGCTCCCGGCGACAAGACCCTGCACCTGCAGTTTCGCGACGGCATCTTCGTGCAGTTGGGCAACGTGCAAGGGATCGTCATGCTGCTGGTGATGTTCTCGACCTTCCTGCCCGCCGGCGACACCAGCAGCACCGTGGTGCTGGTCCTCAGCGCCGCACTGATTTCGCTGAACTTCTTCTCCCACGTCATCTGGGTCTCGATGGGCTCGACCGTGCAGAAGCTGATCCGCTCGCGTCCCCGCTTGCTGGTGGCCCAGAACGCCGCGTTCGGCCTGATGCTGATTGCGGTCGCCGTGTGGATCTTCCTGCGCATCGGCCCGCTGTAAGGACTGCCCATGACTCACGCCCACGCCATCGTCTTCACCACCCCCGGCGCACCGGACGTCCTGGAACTGCGCGAACTCAAGCTGCGCGCCCCCGGCGCCGGCGAGATCACCGTCGCCGTCGAGGCGGCCGGGGTCAACTTCATCGATCTGCACCGCCGCTCCGGCGCGCTGGACGACGGCTCGCCGTTCCCCCGGGGCCTGGGCATGGAAGGCGCCGGCCGCGTCCTCGAATGCGGGCCGCAGGTGCAGGGCCTCGCCCCCGGCGACCGGGTCGCGTTCGTCGACAGTTCGACGGGGAGCTACGCCAGCCACGCCGTGCTGCCGGCCTCGCGGGCCATCCGCCTGCCCGACGACATGCCCAGCGAAGTGGCCGCCGCCTTGATGTTCAAGGGGCTGACCGTCGAGTACCTGACGCACCGCTGCATACCCGTGGCACCCGGCGACTGGGTGGTCTGGCATGCCGCCGCCGGTGGCGTGGGCAGCATCGCCACGGCCTGGCTGAGCGCCCGGGGCCTGCACGTCATCGGCCTGGCGTCGAGCGAAGACAAACGACGTCAGGCGCTCGCCGCCGGCTGCGTGGCGGCCTTCGACGCCGAAGCGCCGGACACGCTCAGGCACATCCGCGAACTGACGGCGAACAAGGGCGTCCACACTGTGTTCGATTCCGTGGGGCGCGCGACGGTCGAACTGTCGCTGGCGTGCCTGCGCCAACGCGGGCATCTGGTGTCGTTCGGCAACGCCTCCGGCGACGTGACCGGATTCAACCTGTCCCGGTTGGGGCAGATGGGTTCGCTGCACGTGACCCGGCCGTCGCTCAAGCACTACATCGGCCAGGACAGCGAGCTCGCCGAGGCCGCTCAGCGGGTGCTGCGGGCCTTCTCCGACGGCGCCATCCGAGCGCCCGCCATCACCCGCCTGCCGCTGGCCGACGCCGCCGAAGCCCATCGCCGGGTGCAGGACCGGGAAACCCGCGGTTCCCTGATCCTCATGCCATGACCCGCCCGCAGAACGGCCGTCAGTGAATCGCGGCCGTTCTTTCGCTCAGCACTTGCGTCAGATAGTCCACCACCCGGTCGACACGGCCGATGCCCTGGGTCGCCTGGTTGCGCAGCAGCCAGACCTCGGAGCTGTGCGAAGGGCCGTCCGCCAACACCCGGCGCAAGCCTGACTGGTGCGCGACATAGACCGGCAACGCCGCGATGCCGAGATCCGCTTCAACGGCCTTGAGCTGACCGTTGAGGTTGGAGACGCGCATCCACGGTTTCTGTTCGCCGCTCATGTCGCTCAGCCACTGCGCGAGCGGCATGTACGCCATTTCCTCGGTCCAGCCGATCAGCCGGTGGCGCTTCAGGTCATCGACCGCCGCCGGCAGCCCGTGGGCGGCGGCATAGCCTTCGGAACAGAACAGCGCCTGGGTCAGCGTGCCGACCCGGCGCATGGTGAAGTTGCCGTTCTCGGGCCGGCGCAGGCGGACGATGATGTCGCTGTGGCTCTGGGTGAGCTTGGACGACACGGCCGAATTGAAGAAGTCGAAGCTGATCTCCGGGTACTGCTCACGAAACTGCGCCAGCGCGGGAATGATCAGGTGCGTGCCCATCAGTTCCGGGCAGTCGATGCGCACCTGCCCGGCCATCCGTTCCCCCGGCTGCGACATCTGCCGCTCGATGAGTTTGAAGCGCTCTTCCGTCTCCAGCGCCAGCGGCAGCAACGCCCGGCCGGCCTCGGTCAGGAAGTAGCCGTTGGTCTTCTTCAGGAACAGAGCGGCGCCGAGGGATTCCTCCAGCGCCGCAATTTTGCGGGACACCGTCGAAGCCGACACTTTGAGCGAGGCGCCGGCCTCGGTCACGTTGTTCGATTTGGCGACGAAGATAAAAACTTTCAGATCATCCCAATCCATGTCGATGATTTACCCAAAAATGAAAAATCGATCCCCATGTATTTCTGTTCGAAATAACCAGAGGTCACGTTAAAGTTTTTTGCATGGAGCAAAACCCTAGAGGAAACATGGATGATACGTAACTCGATGCGCCCGCTTCCAGGGTTCATGCAGCCGTTCTTGAGTTGGCTGACCGCCAAGCCCCTGCCCGAGGACCTCGACCGGGTCCGGCCCCTCAAACCGATGCACCATATCATCGTCTCCGCCGGATTGATCGGCATCGGCGCGTCGCTGGCCGGCGCCGGCTACCTGCAAGGCAGCGTCTGGCTCTGGCTGCTGGGCTTCGTGCTGGCGACCGGCGGCATCAAACAGATGCAGGTGATGATCTGCCACAACTGCGCCCACGACATGGTCTTCAAGGACCGCGAGCGCAACCTGAAGGTCGGCCGGATCATTTCCGGCGTGCTGATGCTCAAGCCCTTCGACGTCTACAAGCATGAACACACGCTCCACCACAGTTCCAGGGCCCTTTTGACCGACGATGACGACACCCTGTCCTATCTCCAGGAAGTGGTGAAACTCAAGCCGTCCGACAGCATCTCCACCATGTGGACCAAGCTTGTGACCACCGCGCTGTCGCCGCTGGCCATCCTGCGGTCGTTCTGGGGCCGCGTGAAAGCCACCGCCGTGGCCGACAACCGCCGCGTCGCCCAATGGACGCTGATGTTCTGGGTCGCCCTCGCCCTGCTCTCCGCTGCCCTGGGGCATTTCGACCTGTTCGTCATGGCCTGGGTGGTGCCGGTGTTCGCCGGCTATCACATCAGCACCACGTTCCGCCTGGCCGCCGAGCACACCTGGCCCAGCGTGGACGTGCTGGAGCGCCGCGGCATCGACTTCATCTGCGAAAGCACCACCGGCGTGTTCATCGGCGAAGAACTGCGCCTGCCGCAAGACGCCGGTTTCATCCGCCGCCAGGCCCTGATCGCCCTGTGGCTGGTGAAGATGCTGTGCTTCCACCTGTTCGTGCGCCTGTTCGTGATGGTCGGCGACACGCCCTGCCATGACTTCCATCACCGCCGCCCGCGCTCCGCCGACTGGCCCAACTACATCACCGCCCGCGAGCGGGACATGCTTGAAGGCTCCAAGCCCTTCCCGACCAACTACAGCGAAAACTGGGGCTACATCAACGCGGTGACCGCCAACTTCCGCAACTTTCAACGAGCACTTCCGTACTACGCCAACAGGACTGCAACCCAAAAAGGACTTTAAGGATGATGTTCAACAAAACCGCTCTGCTCGCCACCGTACCTTCCGACTCCCACAGCTGGAACCTGGTGTTCATGGAATTCCTGCTCAACGACCTGGGCTACAAGGTCGAGAACCTGGGGCCCAACACGCCCATGGACGAGGTGATCGACCGCCTCAACCGCAAAGGCAACGCGATCGTCGTGGTCAGCACCGTCAACGGCCACGGCTACCTTGAGGGCGCGGAACTGGCCAAGCGCGTGCGCAGCGAGACCCGTCACCAGGGCGGGCTGTACATCGGCGGCAAGATCTGCACCGAGAACGACAGCCAGACCATCGCCCGGCACAGCGAAACCCTGCGCACCGCCGGTTTCGATGAAGTGTTCGACGACAGCGTGGCCAACAGCTTCGATACCTTTCAGGAACTGGTGACCGCGCAACTGAACTCGACGCACTTCCTGGAGAAACGGGTCGCCCGCTGACCCGTCCGCGCCACCTACCGGTTTGATGAAAAGGTTTACCGCATGATCGACTTCAACACGCATGTCCTTGAACGGTTCGCCGAGCAAGGTCCGGTGCTCCAGCCGCGCATGGGCTTCAGCGACCCGGCCCGGATGCAGGCGGGGCTTGAGGGCGTGGCCGCCAGCCGCGCCAACACCGTCTGCACCATCACCCTCGATGCGTTCACCCGGGTGAACAACCTCGCGGCGGCGCAGCGGGCCATCGACAGTGGGTCGATGCTCAACGGCTATCCGATCGTCAACCACCCCGGCGAAGACACCCGCGCGATGCTGGAGCAGATCTATGCCCGCCACCGCCTGCCGGTGCAGATCCGGCATGGCTCGCCCGATCCGCTGCACATTTTCGAGCGGATGGTCGAGATCGGCCTGCCCACCACCGAAGGCGGACCGATCTCTTACTGCCTGCCCTACAGCCGCACACCGCTGCGCGAGGCGTTCGGCCATTGGGAGAAAGCGTGCCGGGTGCTGGCCGACGGTGTGGAGCACAGCCACATCGAGAGCTTCGCCGGCTGCATGATGGGCCAGATGTGCGATCCGGCGATCCTGGTGGCGCTGAACATTCTCGAAGGCCTGTTCCTGCGCTCCCACGGCATCCAGACCCTGTCGTTCTCCTACGCACAAGGCACTTCGCCGGTACAGGACCGGGCAGCGGTGACGGCGTTGCAGCAGTTGGCCAGCGAGTACTTCGCGCCGGGCAGCTACCACTTTGTCGGCTATGTGTTCATGGGCTTCTTCCCGCGCTCGTTGGGCGGGTTCTGCCGGATCACCAGCGATGCGCTGGCGATGATCCGCGCCACCGGCGTGCAGCGGGTGATCATGAAGACCCCGGTGGAATCGCGCCGCATCCCCCGCATCGAGGAGAACATCGCGGCGCTGGAGTACGCCGATTTCTGCCTGAACACCGACGGCGAACTGCCGGACATCCCGTTCGATGCGCAAGAGCACGCCCGCGTCCTCGGCGCCGCCCGAAAGCTGATCGAAGGCACCCTCGCCCGCGACAGCGACCTGTCCGAGGCGATCCTCGATGCCTTCGCCGGCGGCTTCCTGTCGATCCCGTACTGCCTGCACCCGGACAACCGACGCAACGCCGGCACCGTGGTGACGGCCCAGAACTACTACCAAGGGTTCGACGGCGAGCGCGTCGAGAATGCGTTCTCGTTCCTGGCGGCGCTGCGGCACAACATCCAGACCTACGACCGCGTGGCCTGACGGCGCAGCGCTTTGCCTCCCCCCACAAACGCCCGATGCCCGCATCGGGCGTTTTCTATTCGGGCAACCCGGCCAGGCGCAGCCCTTCGATGAAGAGGGCGACGTCTTCGGGGCGCTGGATCGGCAGCCACTCCTTGAGCCTGGACACCCGCAGGGTGGGATCCAACTCAAGCAGGCGCGCCATGACCGGCCCGGCCTTGTCCATCCGCCCGCCCAGCGCGTGGCTGGCGGCCATCAGCGCCACCGCCGGCAGCAGGCTGGGCAGATTGCCGACCGACTGTTCGGCATAACCGGCCGCGATCTCGAAGCGACCGGCGAAGAAGTGGGCGATGGCCATGCCCACCTGCATGCGGAACATCTCCGGATCCAAAGGGCTGAGGCGTACCGCGTGCTCCAGGTTCTGGATGGCGGCGTCGGTCTCGCCGCGCATGGCCCGCAAGATCCCACCCAGGTACCAGGCCGGCGCCAGGTTGGGATTGAGCAGCCGGGCCCGGTCGAGCAAGGCGATGCCGCCGTCGACGTCACCGGTCAGGTGGGCCAGCGCGTGGCCGCTGCGGGTCAGGGCCACGGCGTCGTCGCGGCCCAGCTCCACCGCCATCCGCGCCAGCCGTGCGCCTTCGGCGATTTCCCGCGGCCGGTCGGTCATCCAGCCGTTGAGCTTGCGCCAGAAGTGGCACCAGGCGGCCATGCCGTAGGCGGAGGCGAACTCCGGATCCAGTTCGATGGCGCGGTAGAACAGCGCGAGCGATTCGTCGATGGCCTCGCGGGTGGCGATGTGCAGTTTGGCCGTGGCGCGCAGGTAATAGTCGTAGGCATCGAGGCTGTCGGTGGGCTTGCGCTTGGCCCGTTCGATTTCCGCGCGCTCCAGTTGCGGCGCAATGGCGCCGACCACGCTTTCGGCGATCCGGTCCTGCAGCTCGAAGATGTCGTCGAGCTGGCCCTCGAAGCGCTCGGCCCACAAATGCATGCCGCTGCTGGCGTCGATCAGCTGGCCGGTGATGCGCACCTTGTTGCCGCACTTGCGCACGCTGCCTTCGAGCACGTAGCGCACGCCCAGTTCCTGGCCGACGCTGCGGGTGTCCACCGCCCTGCCCTTGTAGGTGAAACTGGAGTTGCGGGCGATGACGAACAGCCAGCGCAGGCGCGACAGCGCGGTGATGATGTCCTCGGCCATGCCGTCGGCGAAGTAGTCCTGTTCGGGGTCGCCGCTGAGGTTCTGGAACGGCAGCACGGTGATCGAAGGCTTGTCCGGCAGCAGGAGCGCCGGGCGCGGCGGCGCCGTCGGCTGCGTTGCGGCGGGAGGCTCGGGATCGTCGCTCGGTTGGACCTCGCCGACGAAACGGTAGCCCTTGCGCGGCACGGTGCGCACCAGGCGCTGGTGCTCGCCGGTGTCGCCGATGGCCTTGCGCACGGCGTTGATGTGGCTGGTGATGGTGGATTCGGAGACGACCCGGCCGCTCCACACGGCATCGAGCAGTTCGTCCTTGCTCACCACCCGGTCGCGGTGGCTGATCAGTTGCAGCAGCAGATCGAAGACTTGCGGCCCGACGGTCACGGTCTGGCCGCGTTGGGTCAGGTCCCGGCGCTCTGGGTCGAGCACGAAGTCTTCAAACTTGAATGGCACGCTGGCGGTTCCCTGATCGGACGCCCCCGGCGCGGAATCCGGGGTGGCAGTGGGTTGGGCCCTCAATGGTACGGCAGAGTGTGCGCCGCCGCACCGGTCTGTGCGCCGGCCACAGCAGTTTGGACGGTTTGGACGCAAATCCAAGCTCGGGCCAAGGCAAATCCAAGCCCCGGGCAAAGATTCGGATCCCCGCCGCAGGCATCCTCGAAGCACATCGACAGCAATGGTTGCGGTCGGCAAGCGGAGAGACGCCATGAAGATTGTCGTTATCGGAGGCACCGGCCTCATCGGATCGAAACTTGTGAAGAACCTGCGCGAGCGCGGCCATGATGCACTGGCGGCCTCGCCCAACACCGGCGTGAACAGCATCACCCGCGAAGGCCTCGCCCAAGCGATGGACGGCGCCCAGGTGGTGGTCGACGTGTCCAACGCGCCGTCCTGGGAAGACCAAGCGGTGCTGGAGTTCTTCGAGACCTCCACCCGCAACCTGCTGGCCGCCGAGGCCGCCGCCGGGGTCCGCCATCACGTGGCGCTGTCGGTGGTGGGCAGCGAGCGGCTGCCGGACAACGGCTACTTCCGCGCCAAAGTCGCCCAGGAAAACCTGATCAAGGCCTCCGGCATGCCCTACAGCCTGCTGCGGGCCACCCAGTTCTTCGAATTCGTCGGCGGCATCGCCCAGTCGGCCACGGTCGGCGACGAAGTGCGCCTGTCGCCTGCGCTGATCCAGCCCATGGCGTCGGACGACGTCGCCGCCGCGCTGACGGATGTGGCGCTGGCCGCGCCGAGCAACGGCACCCAGGAAGTCGCCGGCCCCGAGGCCTTGCCGCTGGATGAGCTGGTCCGGCGTTTCTTCCGCGTCACCGGCGACGCCCGCAAGGTGATCCCGGACGTCCACGCCCGCTACTTCGGCGATGAACTGGACGACCAGTCGCTCACCCCCGGCAGCGCCAACCCGCGCCTGGGCCCGACCCGTTTCGAAGACTGGCTGGCGAAATCGACCGCGTCGGCTGCGCGCTGAACGCGCACTCACCCTCATCTATAGGAGCACTGCCATGTTTAGCCGAATCCTGTTGGCCGCCACCCTCGCGGCCGTGTCGGTCACCGCTGCCTCGACGGTCTCTGCGGCCGAGCCGCAGGCGGGCAAGGTCACCGTGGTGTTCGACCGCGCCCTGCCCAACGTGCCGGGCAAGACCATGAAGGGCGTGCTGGTGGAATACGCGCCGGGCGGGTCTTCGCCTGCGCACTTCCATCCGAAGTCGGCGTTCATCTACGCCACGGTGCTTGAAGGCGCCGTGCGCAGCAAGGTCGGCGATGCGCCGGAGAAGGTCTACAAGGCCGGGGAACACTTCGTCGAGCAGCCGGGCGACTTCCACGCCGTCAGCGCCAACGCCAGCACCACCGAGCCGTCCCGCCTGCTGGCGGTGTTCGTGCTCGACAGCACCGAGGGGGATCTGGTCCGGCCCGTGAAACCGTAACCGCCCCCTTCTACCGCCCGCCTCCGGCAGCCCCACGCTGCCGGAGGCGTTGGCCTTGCGCAGGATCCTGAACATGAACGCCCTCCAGCACGAAGTACCCGATAGCCAGGCCGGCGAACCCTCGCCGTCCGCCGTGCCGCGGCGCAAGCGCAAAGTGGCGGGCGTGCTGTTGTGCGCGGTGGCGGCCGTGGTGGCGGGCGGCGGTGTCCTGCTGTTCGGCGACGGCGGCGTCAGCACCGACAATGCCTATGTTCGCGGCGATGTCACATCGCTGGCGGCCAAGGTGTCCGGCTACGTGACCGCAGTCGAGGTGCAGGACAACCAACCGGTGCGCAGCGGCGACGTGCTGTTTCGCATCGATGACCAGGACTACCGCGCCCGTCTGGCGCTGGCGGAGGCCAATCTACAGTCGGCGCAGGCGCGATTGAGCAACGTGGACGCCCAGACCGAACTGCAGCATGCCCAGATCCGTCAGGCCGAGGCTCAGCGGCGCTCGGCCGCCGCGCAGCTGAACCTGGCCAGCAAGACCCACGAACGCAACCGCAAGCTGATCGTCAGCAATGCGGTGAGCCAGGCGCTGGTCGATGAAACCGCCGCCGCCCAGACCCGGGCGTCCGCGACGGTGGAAGCGGCATCCGCATCGGTGCAAGCGCAACAGCAACGCATCGCCGTGCTGTCGGCCCAGCGCGCCGCGGCGCTGGCCAGCGTGGCCCAGGCCCAGGCTTCTCGGGACCTGGCCCGGATCGACCTCGACAGCACCGTGGTGCGCGCGCCGGTGAACGGCGTGGTCGGCAACCGTCAGGTGCGTGTCGGCCGCTTCGTCACGCCCGGGGGCGCCCTGCTCGACATCGTTCCGGTCCAGGACGTCTGGGTCGTGGCCAACTTCAAGGAAACCCAGCTCGAACGGATCAACCCCGGCCAACCGGTACGCATCACGGTCGACGGCTACCCCGACGATGCCCTGCACGGCGTGGTCGACAGTTTCGCCCCCGGCAGCGGTTCGGCCTTCAGCCTGTTGCCCACCGACAACGCCACCGGCAACTTCGTCCGGGTGGTGCAGCGGGTGCCGGTGAAGATCCGCCTGGCCCATAACCCGCTGCCCGGCCGCATCGTGCCCGGCCTGTCGGCCCGGGTCGACGTGGAGCCCGGGTCATGAAACGGCTGGCCGGCACGTGGAGCGGTGCCCTGCTCCTGGCCGGCGTCCTGCTGGCCAGCCTGACCGAAGCGATCGCCGGCAGCGCCCTGGTACTGGGACGCAACGGCATCATCGGCGACACCTACGCCACGCCCGACGAATTTGCCTGGCTGGACATCGGGTACACCGCGCTCAAGCTGATCGGCTTCATCAGCGCCTCGGCCTTGCTGACCCGCTTCGCACCCCGCACCGTGATCGTCGGCGCCACATTGGCCATGGGCCTGACCTGCGCCCTGGCCGCCGCCGGCACCCGGCTTGAGCTGCTGGTGCCGTTGCGCATGGTTCAGGGCTTCGCCGGCGGCACCCTGCTGGTGGCGGGCCAGGCCTTGATCTTCCGTGCCTTTGGGCGCGAACGGCAACCGTTGCTGCAGGCGCTGTTCGCCATCGGCGCCGTGGTTGCCTCCGCCACCTTGACCCCGGCCCTGCAAGGGTGGCTGGTGGACAGCCGCTCCTGGGGCTGGATTTTCTTCAGCGCCGTGCCGTTGGCGCTGGCGGGCTGCGGCCTGATGCTGTGGGCGGAGCTGCCCCGGCCGGCCAAGGCAGACCGACGGCCCTTCGACTGGATCGGCTGGGGGCTGATCAGCGCCGCCCTGCTGTGCTTCACCTACGTGCTCAGTCAGGGCGAGCGTTGGGACTGGTTCGAAGAGCCGCGCATCGTTTGGCTGACACTGGCGGGCACCGCCGCCCTGCTGGGGTTCCTGGCCAGGCAGTTGCTTTCCAGGCGCCCGCCGCTGCTGGACTTCGATCTGTTCGGATCGAGCGATTTCGCCTTTGCCTTCATCGTCAGTTTTGTCGCCGGGGCGGCGTTGTTCGGCAGCGCCTACCTGATACCGGCCTTCGCCGTGTCGGTGCTCGGCTTCACCCTCACTGAGGCCGGCCTGCTGCTGTTGCCCAGCGGCGCCGTGTTCATCGCCGCCCTGCTCGTTTCGGCCTGGCTGATGCAGGCGCGGGGCGTGGCGCCGTTCGCCACGGTGCCGCTCGGCATCGGGCTGATCGCCCTCGCCATGTGGATGCTGTCCGGCTCCACCCTCGAGAGCGGCAGCGACGACATGATGGCGGCGATCCTGCTGCGCGGTCTGGGCCTCGGTTTCCTGTTCCTGTCCATCACGCTGATCGCGTTCAGCCGCCTGACCAGCCGTCACCTGGCCGCCGGCATCGGCCTGTTCAACACCGGCCGGCAATTGGGCGGGCTGATCGGCGTGGCCGCGCTGCAGACGCTGATCGAACACGGCCATGCGCACAATGCCGTGGTCCTCGGCACCCATGTCACACCGGGCGGCCCGGCCGTCATCGAGCGGTTGGCGAAACTGTCGGCGATGCTGACCGACAAAGGCCTGGACGTGCCGGCAACCGGCCGCGCCGCAGCGAATCTGCTGGGCCGCACGGTTTCCGGGCAATCGATGGTGATCGCCTTCGACAGCGCCTTCATGGCGGTGGTCCTGCTGTTCGCGTTCGCCGCCCCGCTGCTGGTGGCGGTCAAGATCGCATTCGCCAGGCGCGCCAAAGCACAGGCAGCGACGGCCGGCACCCGTTAGCGGGTCCGGCCGTCCGGCGCCCTCTCAGACAGCCTCAGTAAGGGTTGCACTGTTGCGCCACCGCGGTGGCCTGGTCGACATAGGGCCGCGCCGGCTCCAGGTTCCACTCCGGCTTGTTGCGCACGGGCCTGCCGTCGAAGGTGGCCGCCAGGTGGCAAACCAATTGACGACGCAGCGAACCGCCGTTGACGCTGTACTGGCGCCACTGGTCGTCGTTTTTGTGCTTGTTGTACAGCTCGGCGAACATCCGGTCGGTCTGGTCGTCCTTGATCGCCCGGCCGCACGCGGTGGGCACCACCTGCAGCGACCAGGTGTCGGGGCCGAGCTTGGGATCTGGGCGCTTCACCCACGTGCTGGACTCGATGTACTTGTCGCAGTACTTGGGCTCAGACGTCGATGCGGTCTGGATGCAGGAGAACGTCGCCTTGGCCACCGGGGTTTTCGGGAAGTCGATCTTGATGATGTTGCGATCCTTGCCGGTCTTGTTCTTGTAATCCTTCTGATTGGCCAACGCATCGTTGAGGCCGCGCTGGTCGCTGTAGAAGAAGGCCAGGATCGGCAGTTCGTCGGTCTTCGGGTTACCCAGGCGCAGCTCGGTCTGGGTCTGGAACTCACGGCTGTTGATCACCCGCCGCGAGCCCATGAAGTTCTGGAACGCGGTGACCCGCTCCTGGCTGCTCATGGGGTTGCGCATGTTGAAGCCGCACTGCAGTTGGTCCTGCTGGCGGTTGTTGTTGAACTGGGTGAAGTGCGCGACCCACGCATTGACGTTGCTGATCGGCGGCGCCATGGACTGGCACACTGCTTCGGTCTGGGTGGTGTTCTTGTTGTTGCCGCAGCCCCGGTCGTCGCGAAAATCGGTCCAGGCGTCGTTGGGGAACGCGCAGTAGATGTGCACCGGGTTCTCGGGGTCGCGCACCAGATCCACCGGCGTGATGAGGTAGCCGTTCTGGGTGCTCATGCCGGGGTCTTCGTAGCTGATGCCGTCGGCGCGCATCCACGACGCGGCGAACGTGCCCAGTTCCTGGGCCTTGGGGCTGGGGTTCCAGACATCCCACTGCTGCCCCTTCGCCGGATCCGCCCGGTGGGTGCCCCGGACCAGCAGCCCCGAACAGTCCGACGCCGGATCCCTGCCGCAACTGTCGACGGTGTTGTTGTACAGCGTTTCGACTTTCTTCAGCGTTTCCGCGCATGACTCGGCATAAGCCGAGGCCACGTGCAGGCATAGCGGCAACACGCACAGCGGCGCGATCCTGTTCCAGCGAGTCTTCATGACGACTGTCTCCTTGCCTTCTTGCAAAACCTAGCGCGCCACCGGATTGCAGCCCGCCGCGCGGGTGTCGCTGTCCGACAGCGCGGGCCTGAACGGCTCAAGATTCCATGGCGTCTTGCTGCGGTAGTTGACCAGCACGCAGTTCAGTTGCCCGCGCATGCTGCCGGCGGACTTTTCGTTGTCGCGCCAGTTGCCGTCGCCGCCGCGCAGGGCGAACAGCTGGTCGTACAGGGCGCCGAGCTGGTCGGGGGGCAAGGCGCGCCCGGCCGCAGTCGGCACCACACTCAAGGTCCATTCGTCCTGGCGGGTGCCCGGGTCATAGCGTTTGACCCAATCGGCGGACGCAATGTACTGCACCGCTTTGGCCGGCACCGGATTGCACCCGGCCTTGGCCGCTTCCTGCGGCGTGACGACGGGGCGGAACGGTTCAAGGTTCCATTCGGTCTTGCCCGGGTAATGCTGCACCAGGCAACTCAGTTGCTGGCGCATGCTGCCGGCGGCCTTCTCGTTGTCGCGCCACTGGCGGTCGGTGCCGCGCAGCTCGAACAACTCCTTGTAGACCGCCTCCTGGTCGCTCGCCTGGCTCGCCTTGCCCTCGGCGGTGGGGACGACGTTGAGGGTCCATTCGTTTTTCCCGGTGCCGGGGTCATGGCGCTCGACCCAAGTGGCCGAGGCGATGTACCGGGCGGTCGGCGGCACCGGCGGCGGCTGGCCGTTGCCGGCCGCCGTCAGGTCGATCGCCTGGTCGGCGGCGACATAGCTGAAACGCTGCTCCGGCGGCTTGGTGAAATCCAGCCGCAGGATCGGCACGCTGTAGCCCTGGGCCTGAAGCTTTTTCTGGAAATTGCGGGCGCTGTTGAGGCCGTTCTCCGGCTTCGGCGGTGCCTGGTCGCCGCGGGTGGCGAAGTTCTGTGTGCTGTTGACGTTGTAGATGAAAGCGTCGATGTACTTCATGTTTTCGCTGCCGTCGTTGCTGGCCGAGGCGTTCTTCAACATGAATTCGTTGACCTGCGCGCTGAAGGCGAAAGGGTCCTTGTTGGTGGTCTTCACCCGCGATTCGTGGACGCGGATCATGGCGTTCCAGTCGTCGGGCCGTTCGGCGTTCCAGGAGCACTGGTCGTACTGGATCGGCCCCTTGAACAGGCCGGTGTAGCGGGCCGTCCACTGGGCGGCGGTGCTGACCCCGGCTTCGGCGCAGGTGCCGTAGGCCAGCGCCGCGTTGCGGTTGTCCATCGCGGCCTGGGCCTTGCGCGGCGGTTCCTTGCTGTCGAAGAAGCCGCAGCCGTACCACTTGCGCTCCGGCCCCGTGCCGCCGTCGAACGCGTAGATGCACGTCCAGCCCTGCTCCTTGACCGGCAGCTGCAAGGCCCGCGAATCGATGGGCGTGCGCAGGATGAACCCGGCCGGATGGATGAGGATGCGCGTGCTCAGGTCCTTGCGGATCCACGAATAGGACGTCGCGCCGATCTTGATCGCGTAAGGGCTGTAGTCCCACGGGTTGAACGGCCCGTCGTTGACCATGCGCAAGGTCACGCCGCTGCAGTAGTAATGCCCGCGGGCGGCGCCGGTGTCGGGCTCCTGGCAGGCGTCCTTGAGGGTGTTGTAGTTGCGGTTGATGCGGTTCAGCGTCTCGACCGGATCGAGCACCGTCTGGGCCGCCGCACCGAAGGCCAGGGTAAGGGAACACACGAGAGCGAAAGACGAACGCAGAGCTGCGCGCATGGCCGACGACTCCTTGTCGTGGGAGGTGAAACGTCCTTGGGGATGAGCGTAGATAGGGCTGTGTTTGCGGTCAAACCGCGAGATGAACGGTGCTGGCCGGGCGTCACCGTCGAGAGGCATCGAACCGCCCGCAATCCGCTACGCTTCACCTACAGACGGATTGTTCAGGCTCACACCTCAGGAACCCCACGATGAAGGACGCATCAACGGATCTTGGCAAACAAATCGACACCGCGATGAAACTGCTGTCCCTGTCGGCCAAAGTCGGCCTGCTGGTCGGCGGCGGTTCGATCGTGGGTTATCTGCTGATGAACGGACACTACCCGCAAGGCGTCTCCCTGGGCGATGGATTGCTGTTTCTGGTGTCGGCGTTTTCCTTCGGCATCGTCTGCCTGTACTTCTCGATCTCCATCACGGCGGTCGGGATTCTGCTGTCGCCGATCCTCGCGCCCGCCGTGAGGCTGGGCGTCCGGGTCGTGAACCGATTCAAGGAACAGAAGATCGCTTCGCCCGTCACGCAGCAGAAGATCGGTTTCCCGGCGGTGTTCTTCGGGATCTGCGGACTGGCCATCATCTATTTGCTGGCGCGCAGAAGCCTGATCGATCACCTGCCCCTGATCGTGCTGCCGGTGTTCCAATGCGTCATGTATGCGGCGCTCGTGGAGCAGAACGAGAAGATGCGGCTGGCAAAACTTCGGGCCGAGTCTGATCCGCAAGAAACCACCGACTTGCACCCCATCAGAAAGTCCAGGGCCATCCTGGCGGGCATCATTCTGATAGTCCCGATTTTGATGGGCGGCGTGACATCCGATCTGTTGCAGCTGGCCATGAGCTTCGCAAAAATCCGCATCGACCACGCGACCATCCTGGTGAAGGCGCCCTACGCCAACCTGCTGCCGAACCCAAAGGAATCCAAGATCGACAACTTCAAGACCTTCGAAAAGGCCACCGTGATCTTCAGGGGTGTCGGCAACACCACGCTTATCGAAATGCGCACCCCCGACACGGCGACCCGGCTGGAGATCCCGAACGATTCGATCATCATCGAACGCACGGCGAATATCGCGCCGGACGCCAAAATCGCTGAAGGCAATCTCTAGCGCTCAAGAATCCGGCAAAGCGCCCTTTCCTACCCTGCCGATGCCAGCCCCTGATAGGAATAGGCAACCCTTAAAGACGAACCGGCATAGGTCGACCCGGCCTGATTCCCTACCATGGGCTCCACGCCAACACACCGGAGCCCACCATGCCAGCCACCAAAACCCTCTTCATCACCGGCGCCAGCAGCGGCTTCGGCCAGGCCCTGGCCAAGGAAGCGCTCGCCGCCGGCCACCGTGTCATCGGCACCGTGCGCCGCGAGGCGGACTTGCAGGCCTTCGAGGCCCTGTCGCCGGGCAATGCCCATGGCGTGATCCTGGATGTCACCGACTTCGACCGGATCGACGCCGCCGTCGCCGAAACCGAGGCCGCTTTCGGCCCGGTCGATGTGCTGGTCAACAACGCCGGCTACGGCCACGAAGGCGTCTTCGAGGAGTCGCCGCTGGAGGAGATGCGCCGTCAGTTCGACGTCAACGTGTTCGGCGCCGTGGCCGTGACCAAGGCGTTCCTGCCCTACTTCCGCCAACGCCGCGCCGGGCACATCCTCAACGTCACCTCCATGGGCGGCACGATCACGATGCCGGGCATCGCCTATTACTGCGCCAGCAAGTTTGCGCTCGAAGGCATCTCCGATACCCTGAGCCAGGAACTGCGCCCGTTCGGCATCTTCGTCACCGCCGTGGCGCCCGGTTCATTCCGCACGGACTGGGCCGGCCGTTCGATGCAGCGCACCCCGCGCAGCATCGCCGACTACGACGCCAGCTTCGACCCGATCCGCAAGGCCCGCGAGGACAAGAGCGGCAAGCAGCTCGGCGACCCGCAGAAGGCCGCACAAGCGATGTTGCAGGTCATCGCCGACCCGACGCCGCCGGCCCACCTGCTGCTGGGCAGCGATGCCCTGAACCTGGTGCGCGACAAGCTCAAGCGCACCGCCGACGAGATCGACCGATGGGAAGCCCTGACCCGCTCCACCGACCATTGAACCCACAGCGGGAGGTGCGCCCATGAACCCGCACGCTGCAGACACCCGGCGCATGGTGCGGCTCATGGAGAAGCTGGCCCCGGTGGAGGGCTACAACCTCAGCGCGTTGGATGACGTGCGCTTCCTGCGCTCGAACCGGCCGCTGACCCGCACGCCGGTGCTGTACGACCCCGGCATCGTGATCCTGTGCCAGGGGCGCAAGCGCGGGTATCTGGGCGACGAGGTGTATGTCTACGACGCCAGCCACTATCTGGTCGTGTCCGTGCCGGTGCCCTTCACCATGGAGACCGACGCCAGCGAAGAGGAACCGATGCTGGCGGTCTACATGCGCCTGGACCTGCGCCTGGCCAGCGAGCTGATCCAGCAGGTGGACGAGGTGCATGGCCCGAGCCAGGCGCCACCCAAAGGCATGTACGCCTCACCGATGGACGACTCGCTGCGTGCCTCGACGCTGCGTTTCCTGGAGGCCATGAGCGTCCCGGGCGAGGCGCAGATCCTGGGGCCGTCGCTGATGCGGGAGATCTATTACCGCATCCTCACCGGTGCCCAAGGCGGCTCGATGCGGGCGGCGCTTGATCGGCAAGGGCATTTCGGCAAGGTGACCCGTGCGATCCGCATGATCCATACCTGCTACCCGCAGCATCTGGACGTCGAGCAGCTCGCCCGGGAAGCGAGCATGAGCGTGCCCAACTTCCACCTGCACTTTCGCAACGTCACGGACGCCTCGCCCATGCAGTACCTCAAGTCCACGCGCCTGCATCAGGCACGGCTGCTGATGCTGCGCCACACCATGACCGCGTCGGCGGCAGCGTTCGCCGTCGGCTACGAAAGCGCCTCGCAGTTCAGCCGCGAGTTCAAGCGCTTCTTCGGCAGGACGCCGCTGGCCGAGATCGAATGGATGAAAGCGACGTATGCGCTGCCGGCACCCGCATCGCCGTCGATCTATGTGTCGTCGCATTAGCGACCGGATCCGCGAAATGCCTGCCTGCGCGCGCAACGGACTTGCAACCTCGCCGGATTCTCATCAAGGTGGAGCGTCCGGCAATCAGGCAGTTTCGCGATGACCTCTTCCACCCACGACCCGACCGCCAACGACTGGATCAACATCCGTCGCGACCGGGACACCGGCATCGAAAGCGTGCATGCGCACTTTCAGGGCCACGCCTACGAGCCCCACGATCATGACGAGATGCTGGTGGGCGTCACCCAGCAAGGCGTGCAGCGTTTCAGTTGCCACCGTTCGCTGCACACCAGCACGCCGGGACGTTCGATCCTCATCGAGCCGGGCGCGGTGCATGACGGCCATGCGCCGGAGCCGGAAGGCTTCACCTACGCGATGCTGTACCTGCCGCAGACGTGGGTCGCGGGCATGACCGACCGCCTCGGATTGGGCGATGCGTCGGCGCTGGAGGCGGCGTTCCGCAGCACCCTGGCGGACGACTCGCAGCTCAGCGCCTCGATCCAGCAAGCGTTCCTCGCCATCCACAACGAGGAAGGCCGGCTGGCCCGGGACCAAAGCCTGGATCACCTGATCGGCATGCTGGCCCGGCACATCTACCGGCCGACGCCTTCCGGCAAGGCCGACGCCGACTTCGAAATGCAGCGGGCCCGGGAATACCTGCACGCCCATCTGTCCGACGACATTGGCCTGGATGACTTGGCGATGCATTCGGGGATCGACCGTTTCCGCCTCACCCGCCAGTTCAAGCGCGCCTTCGGCCAGACGCCCCACGCCTACCTGGTGCGGCTGCGCCTGCGGGCCGCGCGCATTCTCTTGGCCAGCGGACAGGCGCCGGTGGACGTGGCCGCCGCCGTGGGCTTCGCTGACCAAAGCCATTTGGGGCTGTGGTTCCGCCGCGCCTACCGGCTCACCCCGGCCGGCTATCAGCGACAGTGCACAAACCTTACAGACCGGGAAACCGCCCGCCTTCCATGATGCAGGCTCCAGACTGACGGAGCCTTCCACTCATGTTCGATACCAAAATCGCCTTCATCGTGCGCAACGACCTGGCCACCTGGCAGCGGATGAACGTCGTGGCGTTTCTCGCCACCGGCATCGCCTCGGCTGCCCCCGACATCATGGGCGAGCCCTACATCGACGCCAACGGCCACCGCTACGGCAACATGGCCGGCCAGCCGATGCTGGTGTTCGAAGGGGATCTGGCCGGCCTGCAAAAGGCCCACCGGATCGGCCTTGAGCGCGAACTCACCCTGCTCCCCTACGTGTTCCCGATGTTCTCCACCGGTTTCGACGAAGCCAACCGCGAGGTGTTCCGGGCACAGGATCCGGACAACCTGGACTTGGTCGGGATCGTCCTGCGCGGCTCGAAAAAGGCCGTGGACAAGGCAACCAAAGGCCTGTCGCTGCACGCGTGAGCCTTTCCCTTCCCACCTTTCAAGCGGTGTTCGACGATGTTCGATTCTTTTGTTGCGGCGGGCCGACGCTCCGCCTCCTTCAACCCCTGCCGACAGGGTGCACACCGATGAGCGCCTCGACCCTGCTCGGTTTCTGGGCCTTTGCCCTGGTGTTCGTGATCGTGCCCGGCGCCGACTGGGCCTATGCGATTTCCGCCGGGGTGCGCGGCCAAGGCGTCATTCCCGCCGTACTCGGCCTCCTGACCGGCTACACCGTGCTGACCGTGGTGGTGGCCGCCGGCCTGGGCGTGCTGGTGGCAGCCAACCCCAGCCTGCTGATGGGCCTGTCCATCGCCGGCGCCCTGTACCTGTGCTGGCTGGGGGTCGGCATGCTGCGCAGCCCGCCGGCGTCGATCAAGGCGGACGACGCGACCGGCGCACTGCGCGGGATGGACTGGTACGTCAAAGGCACGTTGGTCAGCGGCCTCAATCCCAAAGGCCTGCTGTTCTTCGTCGCGTTCCTGCCGCCGTGGACGTCCGCCCAGGCCAGTTGGGGCATCCCCGCGCAGTTGCTGGCCCTGGGCCTGGTCTACACCGCCAGTTGCTCGGTCATCTACACGCTGGTGGGGTTGGGCGCGGAACGCACGCTGCGGACGCGGCCCGATGCGGCGCGGCTGATCGGCCGGGTGTCCGGGGTGATCATGCTGGTGCTGGCCGCTTCGCTGCTGTACCGGGAGCTGCCGATGGGCTGATCGCGATCCTTGTGCGACCTGTCCGGCCGACCGCTGGTCAGGCCCGCCCGCTGAGCCCGTCGGGCGGGCCGCTTTTTTGCCCACCGGTGTTGGCAGCCGTCCGTTCCGGATCTATACCAGCCAATGAGCGAGGGCCCTTGCAATTTGTGCGATGACCCTCCATCTGGGGGTGGTTGCTTGCTCGTCGAGCTTCTAAGATCGAGCAACCGGTATCCCATGAACATTGTTTCGAGGAGAACACCATGGCACGCACGACCCCCATCAACCGCTACCGCAACCTGGGCATCGTCGCCCACGTTGACGCGGGCAAGACCACCACCACAGAGCGGATCCTGTTCTACACGGGTCTGAGCCACAAGATGGGTGAGGTGCACGACGGTGCCGCCACCACCGACTGGATGGTGCAGGAACAGGAACGCGGCATCACCATCACGTCCGCCGCCGTGACCACGTTCTGGAAAGGTTCGCGCGGCCAGTACGACAACTACCGCGTCAACATCATCGACACCCCCGGCCACGTGGACTTCACCATCGAAGTGGAGCGTTCGCTGCGGGTACTCGACGGCGCGGTCGTGGTGTTCTGCGGCACCTCCGGCGTCGAGCCGCAATCCGAGACCGTGTGGCGCCAGGCCAACAAGTACCACGTGCCCCGTGTGGTCTACGTGAACAAGATGGATCGCGCCGGCGCGGACTTCCTGCGCGTCGTCGCCCAGATCAAGAACCGCCTGGGCCACACCCCGGTGCCGGTGCAGCTGGCGATCGGTGCGGAAGAGAACTTCCAGGGCCAGATCGACCTGATCAAGATGAAGGCCATCTACTGGAACGATGACGACAAGGGCACCACCTACCGCGAGGAAGAGATTCCGGCCGACCTGCTGGCGCTGGCCAACGAGTGGCGCAACAACATGGTCGAGGCCGCCGCCGAAGCCAACGAAGAGCTGATGAACAAGTACCTGGACGAAGGCGACCTGTCCCCCGAAGAGATCAAGGCCGGCCTGCGCGCCCGTACCCTGGCCAGCGAAATCGTGCCGGCGGTCTGCGGCTCGTCGTTCAAGAACAAGGGCGTTCCGCTGGTGCTCGACGCGGTGATCGACTATTTGCCGGCGCCCATCGAGATTCCGTCGATCAAGGGCCATCACCCGGACAGCACCGACGACAACGAGATCATCGACGAACGCCACGCGGACGACGACGAGCCGTTCTCGGCGCTGGCGTTCAAGATCGCCACCGACCCGTTCGTGGGCACGCTGACGTTCGTGCGCGTCTACTCGGGCTTCTTGAGTTCGGGCGACTCGGTGATCAACTCGGTCAAGGGCAAGAAAGAACGCGTGGGCCGGATGGTGCAGATGCACGCCAACCAGCGCGACGAGATCAAGGAAGTGCGCGCCGGCGACATCGCCGCGCTGATCGGCATGAAGGACGTCACCACCGGGGACACCCTGTGCGACATCGACAAGCCGATCATCCTGGAGCGCATGGACTTCCCTGAGCCGGTGATTTCCGTGGCCGTGGAGCCCAAGACCAAGCAGGACCAGGAAAAGATGGGCATCGCCCTGGGCAAGCTGGCCCAGGAAGACCCGTCCTTCCGCGTCAAGACCGACGAAGAGACCGGCCAGACGATCATCTCCGGCATGGGCGAGCTGCACCTGGACATCCTCGTCGACCGCATGAAGCGCGAGTTCAACGTCGAGGCCAACATCGGCAAGCCGCAGGTGTCGTACCGCGAGAAAATCACCAAGAACAACGTCGAGATCGAAGGCAAGTTCGTCCGCCAATCCGGCGGCCGCGGTCAGTTCGGTCACTGCTGGATCCGCTTCTCGCAGCCGGACGTGGACGAGAAAGGCAACATCACCGAAGGCCTGGCGTTCACCAACGAGGTGGTCGGCGGCGTGGTGCCGAAGGAGTACATCCCGGCGATCCAGAAAGGCATCGAGGAGCAGATGAAGAACGGCGTCGTTGCCGGCTATCCGCTGATCGGCCTGAAGGCCACCGTGTTCGACGGCTCCTACCACGACGTCGACTCCAACGAGATGGCGTTCAAGGTCGCGGCCTCCATGGCCACCAAGCAACTGGCCCAGAAAGGCGGCGGCGTGGTGCTGGAGCCGATCATGAAGGTGGAGGTGGTCACCCCCGAGGACTACATGGGTGACGTGATGGGCGACCTCAACCGCCGCCGCGGCCTGATCCAGGGCATGGAAGACTCGGTGTCCGGCAAGATCATCCGCGCCGAGGTGCCGCTGGGCGAGATGTTCGGCTATGCGACGGACGTGCGCTCGATGTCCCAGGGGCGTGCGAGCTACTCGATGGAGTTCTCCAAGTACGCCGAAGCGCCGCCGAACATCGTCGAAACGCTGGTGAAGAAACAAGGCGGAGCCTGATGTGACCGAAGCCGGAGCCTCCTGAAAGGGAGCTCCGGCTTTTTCATGCCCGGCCTTCTCTCATGGCTCGGCGAACGCCTGCTCGATGAACGCCTCCAGTTCCCTCTCCTCCAGCAGCTCAATCGAAAACTGCCCGAAGCGTTTCGGCAGCCAAAGGATCCGCGTCCCGCTCGGCGACTGGAGGTTGTCGCGGGTCAGCGGCCGGCCGTTCTCGTCTTCCGGCTGCACGCCGCTGGCCACCAGTTCGTCGTAGGCCGCCTCGATGTCCGGCGTGGAATAGCAATGGCGGTAGATCGTGCCTTCGCCCTTGGCGTCCATCAGGTCCTTGAGGTTGCCGGCGAACGGCTGCACCAGCATCAGGCGTTCACTGCCGAACCGCACGACCGCATAACGCACGTGCAGGCCGCCGCGCTGCCAGTCGAGGGTCTTGGAGATGCGGGCGTTGAAGACCTTGGCGTAATAGCGGCAGGCTTCGTCGAGGTCGGCGACGAGCACATCGATGTGGCTGAACGTAAGGTCCAAGGGCTGCTCCCTGCGCAGTGGCGTGAAGCTGACGTTGTACACAATCCCGGCGCACGGATCCACGGTCCGGCGCAACAGCCACTATGCTCACAGAACCCCACCCCGCATGGACGCCGTCAGCCTCTTGCTCCAGGAGCCGGCCGTCCATGAACACCGCCACTCTGCTGACCCTGTTCGCCGTCACGCTCGCGCTGGCCGCCGGCTGCTCCGACAAGAAGGCCAACATTCGCTACGCCGCCGCCCAGACCGGCTCCAACTGCTACGCCAAGGCCCTGCCCACACTGGGCGAAGGCGGTCTGGCCTGGGGCGACACCTTGAGTGCGGCCCGGCAGAAATCCATGGCCAACTGCATGCGCTACGCCGGCCGCTCCGGCGGCACGCCGGACACCTGCCAAGTGGTGCTGGCCGGGTGCAAGGACTGAACGCCCGCGCCATCTGACCGAAAAAGCAAAATCCCCATGTGTTTCCTTCGTTGTTAAGGGCGTCGCACTGTTCCCTGCCCGTTCGTCTTGCCTGGAGTTGCCCCGATGCCCTCGCCCAAATCCCTGCCCACCGCTTTGCTGGGCCTGGCCCTCGTCTGTCCGGCCATGGCCGACGCCGAGGGGCTGGAACTGGGCCAGGTGGTGATCGGCGCCGAAGACCGCAGCGGCGAGGACCAATCGGTGGAGGACGCCAAGGCCCGGCTGGCCGAGGTGCCCGGCGGCACCAACGTCATCGATGCGCGGCGCCCGTTGCAGGGCCGGGTGGCCAGCAACCAGGACGTGCTGGCCTACCAGCCGGGGATCTACGCCCAGTCTTCGGGCAACGAAGGGGTCAAGGTGTCGATCCGCGGCTCCGGCATCAACCGCGCACCGGGGGCCCATGCCTCGGGGCTGTACGCGATGCTCGACGGCCTGCCGCTGACCGGCCCCGGCGGCACGCCCTATGAGTTGCTGGAACCGCTGTGGCTCGATCATGTGGAAGTGCTGCGCGGCGCCAACGGGTTCGACCGGGGCGCCCTGGCGCTGGGCGGCGCCATCGATTACGTCAGCCACACCGGCTACGACTCGCCGCTGCTGCAGGTGCGCTACGCCATGGGCAGCCATGGCTACATCCAGCGCCAGGTCAGCTCCGGGCAGGTGCTGGGTAACCTCGATTACTACATGGCGGTGACCGGCGCGCAGTCCGACGGCTACCAGGACCACACCGCCAGCAAGAGCCAGGGTGTCATCGCCAACGTCGGCTACCGGTTCAACCCGAACCTGGAAACCCGCTTCTACCTGCGCCACCGCGAGACCGACAACGACCTCGCCGGACGGGTGACCAAGCATTCCATCGAACACGACCCGCGCGCCGCCAACCCGGCCTACGTGACCCGCAACGACAGCCGCGACGAACCCGGCAGCACGTTCTTCGGCAACAAGACCACGTGGTACATCGACGACGATTCGAGCCTGCAGACCGGCCTGGCCTACCACGACTACCCGATGGACCTGCGCGAAGGCCCCAACCGCCTGAAGGTGGCGTACACCGACGTCAGCGGCACCCTGGACTACAAGCGCCGCGACACCCTCTGGGGCCTGGAAAGCCGCAGCAACGTGGGCCTGCGCGTGACCAAGCACCTGCCCAACGCCGGTGCCACTGAGCTGGTGCGCATCCCCACCGGCAACACCGCCGGCTACGCGCCGGGCACCCACATCCGCGACTTCACCTACCAAGGCTCGGACACCGTGCTGCACGCCGGCAACGACCTGGAGATCGCCGACGACCTGTGGCTGACCACGGGCCTGGCCGCCATCTACACCCGCCGCGAAAGCGCCGTGACCTACCCCGACGGCGGCGGCAAGACCAGCCTCGGCGACTGGGACTACGCCCCGCGCATCGGCCTGCGCTACCAGCTGACGCCGGACCTGCAACTGTTCGGCAACCTCAGCCGCTCGGTCGAGGCACCGCACCCGTGGTCGCTGATCTACAGCTCCAACGTGCGTTTCCCCGCCGGCAGCGGCGTGGCCACCGGCGCCCAGCGCGACCCGATCAAGCTGCAGAACCAGACCGCCACCACCCTGGAACTGGGCGGCCGGGGCGACGCCGCCATCGGCCAGTGGAGCCTGGCCTGGTACTACGCCCAGGTGCGTCATGAATTGCTGTCGGTGCTCCCGGACGCCAACGCCACCACCCCGTACGAACTCAACGCCAGCCCCACCGTGCACCAAGGGGTGGAAGCCGGCCTGCTGAGCGACCTGTGGACCGCCACCGACGGTGGCCGCTTGAGCCTGCGCCAGAGCTACACCTTCAGCGACTTCCACTACCGCGACGACGACCGCTTCGGCGACAACCGCCTGCCGGGCCTGCCGATGCACTTCTACCAGGGCGAACTGCGCTACGACTGGCCCCAGGGCTTCTTCGCCGGCGTCAACACCCAGTGGGCCTCGAAGGTCGCCGTGGACTACGCCAACAGCTATTACGCCGACCCGTACGCGATCTTCGGCGCCACCGTGGGCTACAACGCGCCCAAGGGCGACTGGCAGACCTGGCTGGATCTGCGCAACCTGACCGACAAGCGCTACGCCGCCACCGTCACGCCGGGTTACGACGACAAGGGGCTGGACGTGGCGCGCTCCACGCCGGGCGAAGGGATGGCGATGTACGTCGGGGTGTCGTGGAGCCTGCGCTGAGGTTCGGTGGGGCCCCGCAATGCCTAGGGCTAGCGGCTCGCCGCCGCACAACCCGCGGGCTCGAAGCGCTCCGAGGTGTCCATGCGGACATTGCGCAAGGGCGCCGTGGCGAGGTGGGACGCGTAGAGGCCTTCGGCGCAATAGCCGATCAACAGCGTGCGGCGACGTCCGCCGACAACGTTCAGGCTGCCGGCGTGCACCAGGTCGGCATCGAACAGCAGAATGTCGCCGGCGCTGCCGCACAGCTGCACGGATCGCGACTCGTCGCTGAAGTCGAACGGCGCCTCGCCCGGTTCGGGCCGGTGGCTGCCGGGGACGATCCGGGTCGCACCGTTCTCCTGCCCGTAGTCATCCAGGAAGGCCAGCGCGTTCACCCGATCCCCCGGCCTCTGCGCCGACAGGTCGCGGTGCAGCACTTGGTGGCCGCCGCCGGCCAGCGGCTCGCGCCCCTCCACCTGCGAAATGAAGAACCGCTCGGCGATCAACGCCCCCGCCGCCGCCAGCACCGACGGCAAGCGGCACACGGCCAGAACCGTCGGATCGTCATCGAGCAGCGAATGCCGCCAGTCCCAGCCTCGGGGCACGGGCCATTGGTCCGAGGGTTTCACCTGAGCGTCGAAGGTCGCGCGCAGTCCATCCAGCCATTGGGCGGGGATCGCCCGACGGAGCAGCACATAACCGTTTTGGTGGAGTTGCTCGCGGTCGGTCATGGCGTGCTCGAATCCTTTCGCTCAATGGGTTCAATGAACCAGAGTAGCTGCGCCATCCCTCACGTCGAGCGCCAGCCTATGCCAGCAGTTCGGTAATCCAGCGCGCCTGCCGCTCGATTTCCCCGGTCTTCTCTTCGGGCACCGACTGGCGGGCCCGGGCGAAGTGGCTCAGGGTCTGCTGACGGCGGCGCAGCGTGCGCTGCCATTTGTCGAGGAAGGCCGGGCTGCGGGCCTGCATCTGCAACGGGCCGAAGTACAGTTCCCGGTCGCTGTAGGCCGGCGCCTCGCCGCGTTCGGCGACGATGATCTCGTAGTCGAAGCGGTTTTCCCGCAGCACTTCTTCGTGAAGGATCCGGTAGCCGTTTTCCATCAGCCACAGGCGCAACGGCTCTTCGCCGCCGTTGGGCTGCAGGATCAGGCGCTCCCGGCCGTTCAGGCGCGCCTTGCCGCTGTCGAGGATGTCGCGGATCGTCTCCCCGCCCATGCCGCACAGGCTGACTGCGGTGATGCCGTCGTCCGGCTCGATGGCCTCCAGGCCGTTGGCCAGGCGCACGGTGATGGATTCGTCCAGGCCGTTGTCGCGCACCGTGCGTTCGGCGGCATGGAACGGCGTGCGCGCCACTTCGCCGGCCACCGCCGCCGCAATCGCGCCACGGCGCATCAGCGCCACCGGCAGGTAGCCGTGGTCCGAGCCGATGTCAGCCAAGCGTGCGCCCTGCGGCACTTGGGCGGCGACGCGCTCAAGGCGCATGGACAATGTCTGTTCGTTCAACGGCGGTTCCTGTTCACCAGCGGAATCGGCCCGGCGGCCGGATCGGGACGCGATTGTGTCGGGCCGCGTCGCACATTTCAAATCCCGGCGACGGAACCGTGCCCGGGCTGGGCTACACTCGCCAGCGTCAGGACTTTTCCAAGGAGCGTGCCCGATGTCGATCAACAAGACCCTGCTGGCCATCGTCGCCGGCCTCACCTTTGCGGCCACCGCCCCGGCCCTGTTGGCCGATCCGGGCAACGGCAAGGGCAATGGCAAGGGCCACGACAAGGGCGCCCAGCACGGAAACCAGGCCCACGGCGGATACGGCCAACCCACCGTCGACATCGGCGGCGTGCGGGTGATTCTCAACGACAACCGCGGCTACTGGAGCCCCGGCCCGTCGCTGCCGCCGGGCATCCAGAAAAACCTGGCCCGGGGCAAGCCGCTGCCGCCGGGCATCGCCAAGAAACTCGACAGCCGCTTAAGCGGCCGCCTGCCCCACTACGAAGGCTATGAATGGCAACAGGCAGGCACCGACCTGCTGCTGGTGACGATTGCCACGGGGCTGATCTACGAGGTGCTGCACGACGTGCTGGACTGAGCGCCGTCCACAAAAAGGCTTATGGCTGCGGATCGGCCATCGCATTTGCAATGCCTGTGCTCCCCTTCGAGCACATGACAACGCATTCGCGATGGCCCTTTTCATTGAACCCCCGCGCTTTTTCTGCACAATGGCAGGCATTCGAAACACCACCCGAGACCCCTGATGTCCCTGACTCCTCACGACGAACGACTCATCAAGGCGCTGGCACTGGCCATCGTCGATCGCCCGCGGGCGACGCTCAAGGAGCTGGCCGAGGCCGCTGGCGTCAGCAAGGCCACCCTGCACCGCTTCTGCGGCACCCGCGACAACCTGGTGCTGATCATGGAAAACCACGGCGAGACAGTGCTCAACCAGATCGTCGGCACCACGGACCTGGTGCACGGCGAGCCCCTGGCGGCGCTGCGCAGCCTGATCAACGAACACCTGGCCCATCGCGAGATGCTGGCGTTCCTGCTGTTCCAGTACCGCCCCGATACCCTCAACGGCGGCGACGAGCGCTGGCAGCCCTACGCTGACGCGCTGGATGCGTTTTTCCTGCGCGGCCAGCAACTGGGCGCGTTCCGCATCGACGTCACGGCGGCGGTGTTCACCGAACTGTTCCTGACCATGATCTTCGGCATGGTCGACGCCGAACGACGCGGGCGCGCCGCCAGCGCCAACTCGGCCCATGTGATGGAACTGATGTTCCTGCAAGGCGCCGCCGCCACCCCCCGCCCGGAATAACCCGCCCGCCGCCGACGCCGCGCATAAAAAAGCCCCGCGACCCAAAGGGTGCGGGGCGAGCGGGTCGAAGCTTCCAACCCAAGGAGCACGCAACGTGCGTTTACCGGTTGGCGAGCTTCTCGCCCGGCCAGCCGCCGCCCAACGAGCGGAACAGGTCCACCAGCGCGATCTGGCGCTGGGTGCCGACTTCGATCAGCGCCGATTCATCGACGAAACTGCTGCGCTGGGCATCGAGGTAGCGTAAATGACTGTCGATCCCGCCTTCGTAGCGGGCCTTGGCCAGGGTGAGGGTCTCGCGGCTGGTGTCGGCCAGCGCACGTTGGGCCTGTTCCTCGCGGCGCAGGGTGTCGGTGGCCGACAAGGCGTCCGCCACCTCACGGAACGCCGTCTGGATCGTGCCTTCGTACGCGGCCACCGCCGAATCCTTGCGCGCCTCCGCCAGGCTCAGCCCGGCGCGGTTGCGGCCGCCGTCGAACAGCGGCAGCGACAGGGTCGGCACGAAGCTCCAACTGCGCGACCCGCCGTCGAACAGGCCGGACATCTGCGCGCTCGACGTGCCGAAGCTGCCGGTCAGGGTGATGCGCGGGAAGAACGCCGCCCGCGCCGCTCCGATATCGGCGTTGCGTGCCTGCAAGCGGTGCTCGGCGGCCAGGATGTCCGGACGGCGCTCGATCAGCGACGACGGCGTGCCCGGCGCGATGTCCTGCACCAGCATCGGCGAGGCCTGTGCGGCCTTCGGGATCGACTTCGCCGCATCCGGCGTGCCGAGCAGCAGCACCAGGGCGTTGAACGCCTGCTGCTTTTGGCGCAGGTTGCGTTCCTGTTCGGCGCGGGTCTGCTCCACCAGCCCCAGCGCTTCCTGGTAGTCCAGGGCGCTGGCGGTGCCGACCGAACGGCGCTGGCTGATCAGGGCGAAGGAATATTCGCGGCTGATCAGGGTCTGCTGGGTCAACGTCAGACGGCGTTGGGCGCCGTCGTGCACCAGGTACGCCTGGCTGACCTCGGCGATCAGGGCGATCCGCGCGGCGCGGGCCGCCTCCTCCGTGGCCAGGAATTCCTGGAGCGCGGAGTCGCTGAGGCTCTTGACCCGGCCGAACAGATCCAGCTCGTACTCCGGCAGCGCCAGGCCGACCTGATACTGGCTGGCGACTTCGGAGCGGCCGCTGTTGGACAGGTCCGCCGGCTGCCGCTGGCGGTTGCCCGAGGCGCCGGCGTTGAGGCCCGGCACCCGGTCGGCGCGCTGGATGCGGTACTGCGCGCGGGCCTGTTCGATGTCCAGCAGGGTCTGGCGCAGCGAGCGGTTGTTGTCCAGGGCCGTGGTGATCAGGCCCCGCAGCTGCGGGTCGACGATGAACGTCTGCCAGGACAGTTCATTGATGGCCGTGCCGGCCTGGGCCGACTGGCCGCGCCAGTGGTCGGCCACCGGCGCGTCGGGCCGCTCGTAGGTCGGCGCCATGGAGCAGCCGCCCAGGGCCAGGGCGATCAACAGCGAGGAAATGGCTGAAAGACGCATGGGATCACTCCTGGGCCAAGGCCGGTTTTTCGGAAGGCTCGGACGGTTCGATCGGAGCCGGTTTGCGGCGCAGCACTGTCAGCACCCAGACAAAGCAGATCGGCACGAACAGCACGCCCAGCAGCGTGGCGCTGAGCATCCCGCCGATGACGCCAGTGCCGATGGCGCGCTGGCTCATGGCGCCTGCGCCGGTGGCCAGGGCCAGCGGCACCACGCCGAGGATGAACGCCATCGAGGTCATCACGATCGGTCGGAAACGCAGGCGCGCGGCTTCCAGCGCGGCGTCGCGCAGGCTGTAGCCCTTCTCCCACAGTTCCTTGGCGAACTCGACGATCAGGATCGCGTTCTTCGCCGCCAGGCCGATGATGGTGATCAGGCCCACCTTGAAGTACACGTCGTTGGGCATGCCGGTGACCATCACCGCCAGCACCGCACCGATGGCGCCGATGGGCACGATCAGCATCACCGTCAACGGGATCGCCCAGCTTTCGTACAGCGCCACCAGCAGCAGGAACACCACCAGGATCGCCAGGGCGAACAGTTGCGTCGCCTGGCCGCTGGACACCTTCTCCTGGTACGACAGGCCGGTCCACTCGTAGCTGAAGCCCGCCGGCAACTGCGCAGCCAGGCGTTCCATCTCGGCCATGGCCTCGCCGGTGCTGGAACCCGGCGCGGCGTCGCCGACGATGCGGATCGACGGATAACCGTTGTAGCGCACCAGTTGCACCGGGCCTTCTTCCCAGTGAGTGGTGACGAACGCGCTGAGCGGCACCAGATTGCCCGCGCTGTTGTGCACGTACAGCTTGAGCACGCTTTCCGGGGTCATCCGGTCGCCCTGCTCGGCCTGCACCACCACCCGCTGCTGACGGCCGGCGTTGGTGAAGTCGTTGATCACCTCGGAACCGAACGCCGCCGACAAGGCGCCGCTGACCGATTCGAAGCTCACGCCCAGGGTGCGCGCCTTGTCGCGGTCGATCACCACGCGCAGCTGCGGCGACTCGGCCAGGCCTTCCATCATCGCGTAGAGGATTTTCGGGTTGCCGTTGGCCTGGCCCAGCAATTGATCGCGCGCGGCAATCAGGGCCTCACGGCCGAGGCCGGCGCGGTCCTGCAGACGCAAGGCGAAACCGCCGGAGTTGCCCAGACCGTCAATCGGTGGCGGCGGCACCGCCATCACTGCGCCGTCGCGGGGCACGGCGAACTGCCCGTTCAAGGCGTTGATTTCCGCCAGGGCCGATTGCTCTTCGTTGCGCAGCGACCAGTCCTTGAAGGTCGGGAACACCAGCGCCGCGTTGTCGCCCATGCCGGAGAAGCTGAAGCCCGACACCAGGAACGTCGAAGCCACGGCCTCGCGAGTGGCGAGGTAGCGCTCAAGCTCCGCACCAGCCGCGTCGGTACGGGTGCGGGTGGCGCCCGGCGGCAGTTGGATGTCGACGATCATGTAGCCCTGGTCTTCCACCGGCACGAAGGACTCCGGCAGGCGCACATAGAAGTAGCCGAGCATGGCGATGATGCCGACGTACACCAGCATCATGCGGCCGGCACGCATCACCAGAGCGTTGTTGAGCAGCGAATAGCGCTCGGTGAGCCGGGCGAAGCCACGGTTGAACGCGCCGAAGAAACCGCGCTTCTCATGGTGCCCATGGGGGATCGGCTTGAGCAGCGTGGCGCACAGCGCCGGGGTGAAGGTCAGCGCCAGGAAGCCCGAGAACAGGATCGACACCGCCAGCGACACCGAGAACTGCTGGTAGATCACGCCGACCGAGCCGGACATGAACGCCAGCGGCATGAACACCGCCGACAGCACCAGGGTGATGCCGACGATGGCGCCCGACACCTGCCCCATCGCCTTGATCGTGGCGTCCACCGGCGACAGCCCTTCCTCGGCCATGAGCCGCTCGACGTTCTCCACCACCACGATGGCGTCGTCCACCAGGATGCCGATGGCCAGCACCATGCCGAACATGGTCATCATGTTCACCGAGAAGCCGAGCAGGTACATCATCAGCAGCGTACCGGCCAGGCACACCGGCACCACGATCGACGGGATCAGGGTGTAGCGCACGTTCTGCAGGAACAGGTACATCACCAGGAACACCAGCACCATCGCTTCGATCAGGGTGTGGATCACCTTCTCGATGGCGACGTCGACGAACCGCGAGGTGTCGTAAGGGACGGAGTATTCCACGTCAGCCGGGAAGTACTGCGACAGCTCTGCCAGACGTTCTTTCACCGACGCGGCGGTCTGCAGCGCGTTGGCGCCCGGCGACAGCTGGATCGCCGCCGCCACCGCCGGCCGGCCGTTGAGGCGCGAGGAGAAGTTGTAGCTTTCCTGGCCGATCTCCACCCGCGCGACATCCGCGAGCTTGACGGTCGAGCCGTCTTCGTTGGCGCGCAGGACGATCTGGCCGAACTCCTGCGGGTTGTCCAGCGTGCCTTTCACCGCCAGGGTGGCGGTCAGCTCCTGCTGGCTGCTGCCCGGCACGCTGCCGAAACTGCCCGCCGGCACCTGCACGTTCTGCCCGCTGATGGCGGCGCTCACGTCGTCGATGGACAGGCCGTAGCCCACCAGTTTCTGTGGGTCGATCCAGACCCGCATGGCCGCTTCGGAGGAGAAGAACTGCAGCTTGCCGACGCCCGGCACACGGCGCAGTTCGTTGTTGATGTTGCGCGCGGCGAAGTCGCCCAACGCGGTCGCGTCGGCGTGCTGCGCGCCTTCTTTGTAGTAGAGCGCGTAGATCAGCAGGAAACCGGCGCTGGTCTGCTCCACCTCAAGGCCTTGAGTCAGCACGGCCGGCGGCATGCGCGCCTCGGCCTTCTTCAGGCGGTTCTGCACGTCCACCTGGGCCAGCTGCGGGTCGGTGCCCGGCTGGAACGTCACCACGATCTCGGCGATGCCGTTGGAGTTGTTGGTGGACTCGAAGTACAGCAGGTTGCGGGCGCCGTTGAGCGACTCCTCGATCACGCTGGTGACCGAGTCCACCAGCACTTTGGCGGAGGCGCCGGGATAGGTCGCCGTCACCTTGATCTGCGGCGGCGCGACGTTGGGGTACTGCGCCACCGGCAGCATCGGGATGACCAGCAACCCGGCCAGAGAGATGAACAACGCCACCACCCAGGCGAAGTTCGGGCGTTTGATGAAAAATCGGGACATCGGAAAATCCTCGCGGCCACCGGGCCTTACTGATGGGCGCCGGACAACTGTGCTTGAGCTTGTGCTTGAGCCTGGCTGGCCGTGACCTTGGCGCCCGGCTGCAGGCCGGCCATGCCGCCGACGATCACCTGGTCACCGGCCTTCAGGCCTTCGCTGATCTGCCAGCGCGAACCTTGCATCGCGCCGGTCTGCACGCTGCGGGCCTCGACCCGCTCGTCCGCGCCGACCACCAGCACCGTCGCGCCGCCGTCGCTGCCGCGCTGCACCGCGCGTTGCGGCACCAGAATGGCTTGGCCGTCGGTGCCTTGAGGCGTGCGCACCCGCACGTACATGCCCGGCAGCAGCACGCCGTCGGTGTTGGCGAACTTGCCGCGCAGCGACACCTGACCGGTGCCGCGGTCCACCGCCACGTCGGTGAACATCAGGGCACCCTGGCGCTCGTAGGCCGTGCCTTCGACCCGGATCGACAAGGCGCTGTTGCCGTTGGCCGAGAGCTTGCCGTCCTTGAGCGACTCACGCAGGCGCAGCGCGTCGGCCGCCGGTTGGGTGAAGTCGACATACACCGGATCCAGCTGCTGGATCCGCGCCATCAGCGTGGCGTCGCCCTGCCCGACCAGCGCGCCTTCGGTCACGAGCGCGCGGCCGACCCGGCCGGAAATCGGTGCGGTGACCGAGGCATAACCGAGGTTGAGACGGGCGGTTTCCACATCGGCCTGGGCCGTGCGTGCAGCCGCTTCGGCGCCGCGCAGTTGGGCGGTGGCGCTGTCGAAGTCCTGCTGGCTGACCGCTTCGATCTTCACCAGCGGCTCGTAGCGCTTGAGCCGCGCCTGCGCCTCCTGCTGCGCCGAGCGGGCCCGGGCCAGTTCGCCTTCGGCACGCGACAGCGCGGCCTTGAGCGGTGCCGGGTCGATCTGGAACAGCAGGTCGCCGGCCTTCACGTCCGCGCCTTCCTCAAACCGCTTGTGCAGGACGATGCCCGACACCCGTGCGCGCACTTCCGCCACGCGCATCGGCTCGACCCGGCCCGGCAGCTCCGAGCTCAACGCCAACGGTTCGGTGACCACCGGCACCACCTCGACCGGCCGCGGAACCTCAGCCACGTTCTGCTGATCGTCCGCCGCCCCGCACCCGGCCAGCGCAATGGCCATCGCCAATGAACTCGCCATCCCTATTGCACGCAAATTACCCATGAGACACCCAAGGCTTGATCAAGAATGGCGCGAATGCTACTTTCAGATTCGTTATGAGTCAAATGTGTCTCATATGAATGTTTTTTGTCATTCCCTTGAACCCGACCCTGGTCTGCGCCATGCCCCCAACAGAAATGCCTGCTTCCGCCACCGCTCCACCTGCCCCGGACTGGACGCATCCGCCGACACCCCACGACGAGCATCTGTTCAAGCGCCTGACGGCGGCGTTCGTCAGCCGGCCCCGGGCAACCATGAAGGAACTGGCGCAGATGGCCGGCCTGAGCAAGGCCACCCTGCACCGTTTCTGCGGGACGCGGGACAACCTGTTGAACCGGCTGGAGCTGCATGCCGAGAACATGCTCAGGATGATCATCGCCAATGCCCGGCTCGACCCGGCCGATGCCCAGGAAGCCCTGCGTCGCCTGATCCGGGAGCACCTGACCCACCGCGAGCTGATGGCCTTCCTGATGGTCCAGTACCGGCCCGACTCGCTGGACTTCGACCAGCCGGACGCACGCTGGAAACTCTATTTCGATGCGCTGGACCGGTTCTTTCTCGGCGGCCAGCAACTGGGCGTCATCCGGATCGACATCACGGCGGCCGTGCTCACCGAACTGTTCATCTCGCTGATGTACGGCATCGTCGACGCCGAACAGCGCGGGCGTGCGGCGCCGGCCGACTCGGCCCGGGCGGTGGAGCAGATGTTCCTGCACGGCGCCGTGGGCCGCGAACAGACCGCGGCGGCCCATTGACCGCGGCGGCCGGACAGACAGTCGCGCAAAGTCAAAAACCAGTCATGCAAAGCCAATCAATCGGCGCAGGACTGGCCAAGAATCCAGGTGCTCTCTTCGCAATCATTCGAGACCTGCACCAATGGAATTCGACTACATCATCGTGGGCGCCGGCTCCGCCGGCTGTGTGTTGGCCAACCGGCTCAGCGCCGATCCCGGGATCCGGGTGTGCCTGCTGGAAGCCGGGCCGCCGGACACCTCGCCGCTGATCCACACGCCGGTGGGCGTGGCGGCCATCCTGCCGACCCGTCACGTCAACTGGGCATTCCACACCGTCGCGCAACCGGGCCTGGGCGGGCGCCTGGGCTACCAGCCCCGGGGCAAGGTGCTGGGCGGCAGCAGTTCGATCAACGGCATGGTGTACATCCGCGGCCACCGCAGCGACTTCGACGATTGGCAGGCGCTGGGCAACGACGGCTGGTCGTACGAAGACGTGCTGCCGTACTTCCGCAAGAGTGAAAGGCACCACAAGGGCAGCACCGATTTCCATGGCGCCGACGGTGAACTGCACGTCAGCCCCGCCCATCGCCACCCCGCCACCGAGGCCTTCGTGGCCGCCGGCCGGCTGGCCCGGCACCGCTACAACCCCGACTTCAACGGCGAAGACCAGGAAGGCGTCGGCTACTACGACGTGACGATCCGCGACGGCCGCCGCTGGAGCGCCGCCAGCGCATTCCTCAACCCGGCGCGCCCGCGCAGCAATCTCACCGTGCTGACCGGCGCCCAGGCCCGACGCATCCTGCTGGAGGGCAAACGGGCCGTGGGGGTCGAGCTGACGCTCAATGGTTCACGGGTATCGATCAAGGCGCGCAAGGAAGTGCTGCTGGCCGCCGGCACCTTCGGCAGCCCGCACCTGTTGATGCTGTCGGGCATCGGACCGGAATCCGAACTCAAGCCCCAGGGCATCGCCGTGCTGCATGAGCTGCCGGGCGTCGGGCAGAACCTGCGCGACCACCCGGACGTGGTGCTCTGCTACAAGAGCACCGACACCTCGCTGCTCGGCGTCTCGCTGGGCGGCAGCCTAAAGATGGGCAAGGCCGTGGTCGACTATGTGCGCCACAAGCGCGGCCCGCTGTCGAGCAACTGCGCCGAGGCCGGGGCCTTCCTCAAGACCCGGCCGGAGCTGGAGCGGCCGGACATCCAGTTGCATTCGGTGATCGGCGCCGTGGACGACCACAACCGCAAGCTGCACTGGGGCCACGGCTTCAGTTGCCACGTCTGCGTGCTGCGGCCCAAAAGCGTCGGCAGCGTGGGCCTGAACTCCGCCGACCCGGCGGCCGACCCGCGCATCGACCCCAACCTGCTGGCCCACGACGATGACGTGCAGACCCTGCTCAAGGGCTACCGCATCACCCGCGAAATCCTCGCCCAATCGCCGATGGGCCGCTTCGGCCTCAAGGACCTGTACAGCCAGGACCTGCACAGTGACGAGCAACTGATCGAACTGCTGCGCCGGCGCACCGACACCATTTACCACCCGGTCGGCACCTGCAAGATGGGCCACGACGAGATGGCCGTGGTCGATGACCGCCTGCGCGTGCATGGCCTGGAGGGGCTGCGGGTGATCGACGCCTCGGTCATGCCGACGCTGGTCGGCGGCAACACCAACGCGGCCACCTACATGATCGCCGAGCGCGGCGCCGAATGGCTGGCGTCGGCCTGAACCCAAGCATTCCTGCGAGACAGAACAATGAATACCCATCACAACAAGACCGTACGCATGACCGCCTGGGCGGCGATCCTCGGCGGCGTGTTCGCCTACCTCAACGTCGGGCTGATGGCCGTGGCCACCCAAGGCGACATGGCGGTCACCCTGCAAGGCGCGACGATGCTCGCGCTGCCGGCCGGCTCCCGGCAGCTGTTCCGGCTGTCGATGTTCGCCGACCTGCTGGGCTTCTACCTGCCGCTGCTGGCCATCGGCGGCCACCTGTGGAGCCAGTACCGGCAGCAGGCCGGTGCCCTGGGCGACATGGCGGCCCTGGCCATCACGGTGTACGTGACCCTCGGGTTGGTCGGCGCCTGCCTGCAGCTGGCCGCCCTGAACCCGTTGGCGCAACTGCATGCCTCCGGCGATCCCGCGGCCAAGGCCGCCGCCGAAGCGGCCTGGACCGCCATCGCCACCGCCTCGCAAAAAGGCTTGTGGTGGTGCGAAGGCCCCGTCGTGCTGTTCTGGGGCCTGGTGGTCGGCGCGCAATTGAAGCGCAACGGCTGGAGCGCGTCCCTGCGCTGGCCGCTGGCGCTGGTCGGCGTGTGCTTTGGCCTGGCGTTCCCGGTGGGGTTCTTCCCCGAGCTGGACCGGTTGTCCTATGGGTTGCTGGTGGTCATTGTCGCGGTCTTCCCGCTGTGGATGATCCTGTTCGGCGCGCGGCTGCTGCGCCGCGGCGAACTCAACGCCGCCCAGCCCCTCACCGCGAAGTGACCGCCGTGCGGCCGGCCGCCCTCAGGCGTGCGACCGGTCGCGGTGCTTTTTGGCGGTGGTGCCGAACCAGCGTTGGCACGAACGGCTGAACACGCTCTGCTCGGCGTACCCCAGCAGGCCGGCGATCTGCACCATCTGCAACCCCGAGCGGCACAGGTAATGGTCGGCCAGCCGGCGCCGCTCGCGGTCGAGCAGTTCCTCGTAGCGCACCCCTTCGCTGAGCAGGCGCCGTTGCAGGGTGCGCGGATGCAGGGTCACGCCGTCGGCGACGTTCTCGATGTTGCAATGCCCGGTCGGCAGCAGCCGGCCGATCAGCTCGACGACCCTCAGGCTCAGCGCGGCGGTGCCCGGCGCGTAACTCGACTCCAGATAGCGGGTGGCGTAATGCAGGGTCTGGGCATCGGCGTGGTCGATGGCGCGGGCGGCCAACGACAACGGCATGCGCCAACCGCACCAGTCCTGCTCGAAACGCACTTCGCAGCCGAAGACCTTTTCGTAGCCGCGCACAGGCCCAAGCGGCGGGTGCAGGAACGACACCTGCATCGGGTGCGCGCCCTCGCCGGCCAGCAGCTTGAGGATCTGCAGGGCGTTGGCCAGGCTCAACTCGTAGGACTGGCGCAACTGCGGCGCCGAGAGTTCGCGGATCCGGTAATCGAACTGCACCCAGCCGGCCTCGTCATGGCGCGTGAAGCCGAGCTGCAACGCCGGGCTGTGGATGTAGAGGTAACGTGCGATGGCCTCGAACGCCTCCAGCACCGTGGCCGAGTTGCGTGCGATGACCGCCACCGGCCCGAGGATCTCCAGCCCCTGCCACCGGGCGAGCCGCAAGCCGAAATCGGCGCACTTGAGCTCCACCGCCGTCGCCTCCAGCAGCAGTGACGCGCTGCGGTACAGGTAGAACGCGTCGTCCGGCCGCTCGTTGGCCGGCGGAATGTGGAAACGGCCAAGCAGGCGCTGCGGGTCGCCGCCCAGCTCGCGGACCAGTTCGTCGTAGCCCCACAGGTTGGTTGCCCGGATCAGATGACTCATTGTTGTGCTCTTGTGCGGTCATGGTGTCGCCAAATGTCAATCGACTGTCATGTTCCGTCAATCAATTTCTGCGCCCGCCCCCTACATTGACCAGGCTGTCGAGCGAGCCTCGACGCTTTGTCAATGTGCCCGGAGCAACGTCATGAACAACAACGACTACGACGTACTGATCATCGGCGCAGGCCTTTCCGGCATCGGAACCGCTTGCCACCTGAGCGAAGAATGTCCAGAGAAACGCCTGGCGATCCTGGAGCGGCGCGACTGCGCGGGAGGCACGTGGGACCTGTTCCGCTACCCGGGCATCCGCTCCGATTCGGACATGCTCAGCTACGGCTACCGGTTCCGCCCGTGGGACAGCCCGAAGGTGCTGGCCGACGGCGCCGCCCTGCGCCAATACATCCAGGACACGGCCCAGGCGTTCGGCATCGACGACAAGATCCATTTCGGCCTGAAGATCATCGGCGCCGACTGGTCCACCGACGACCGGCGCTGGCACCTCACCGCCCTGCACGAGGCCAGCGGCAACCTGCGCTCCTACCGCTGCAAGCACTTGGTGTGCTGCACCGGTTACTACAACCATGACGAGGGGTTCTTGCCGTCCTTCGCCGGGGAGGAAGACTTCAAGGGCCTGCGGATCCACCCGCAGCACTGGCCGGAAAACCTGGACTACACCGGCAAGCGCGTGGTGGTGATCGGCAGCGGCGCCACCGCCGCCACACTGATCCCGGCCATGGCGCAGACCGCCGGGCACGTCACCATGCTGCAGCGCTCGCCCTCCTACATCTACTCCCTGCCGGCGGAAGACAAGCTGACCGCCGCGCTCGCGCACCTCATGCCGTCCCGCTGGGCCTACGCGCTGGCGCGCAAGCGCAACATCCTGATGTACCGCTGGGCCTACGTGGCGTGCCGGCGCTGGCCGACGCTGATGCGCAGGTTCCTGCTCAACCATGTCCGCCGCCAGGTCGGTCCCGGTGTCGACATGCGCCATTTCACCCCGGCCTACATGCCCTGGGACGAGCGCCTGTGCGCCGTGCCCGGCGGCGACCTGTTCAAGGCCGTGCGCCAGGGCAAGGCCAGCGTGGCGACCGACCGCATCGAGCGGTTCACCGAGCGCGGCATCCTGCTCCAGTCCGGCCAGCACCTGGACGCCGACATCATCGTCACGGCCACCGGCCTCAAGCTGCAATTGCTGGGCGGCCTGGCGCTGTCGGTCGACGGCGTGCCCTACCCGGTCAACGAACACCTGACCTACAAGGGCGTGCTGCTGGAGAACCTGCCCAACCTTGCGTGGATCTTCGGCTACACCAACATTTCCTGGACGCTGAAGGTCAGCCTGTCGGCCAAGTACCTGTGCCGCCTGTTCAAGTTCATGGACCGGCACGGCCTGGAAACCGTCGCCCCGATGGACGACGACGACAACGCCTTGAACGACGGCATCATGGATTCGATGAAGTCCGGCTACATCCAGCGCGACCGGCAGATCCTGCCGCGCCAGGGCAAGGCTCATCCGTGGCGCGTGCTGATGAACTACAGCGCCGACAAGCAAATGCTGCTCAAGGATCCGGTGGAGGATCCGCGCCTGACGTTCCAGCCGCTGCGCCAGGCGCAGCCCGCCCCGCGCACGACCGCACTGCTGTGAGGTGGACGATGACTGCCTTCGAACCTGGCTCGACCCGCGAACTTGGCCACACCCGCTTCGTCCATCCCCGTCGGGGCCGTTTGATCGGTGCGCTGCTCAACGGGCTGCTGCGCCTCACCGTGAAGTGGCGCCACGGGCTGCGCATCGACATCGCCGCGCTGCGCGATCAACTGGCGAAACTCGACCGCCAGGCGCCGCACCGGCTGCTGGCCGGCGTGCAGCGCCAACGGGTGGACTGCAACGGCGTGAACGCCCATTGGCTGGTGCCCAAGACCTGCCGGCCGAAACGCGTGCTGCTCTATATCCACGGCGGCGCCTTCGTCGGCTACACGGCGGATACCTACGCCGGCATGGTCGCGACATGGTGCAAGGCCCTGGACGCCCGGGCCCTGATGGTCGATTACCGGTTGGCGCCGGAGTCCCCGCACCCGGCGGCGCTGCAAGACTGTTTCGCCGCCTACCAGTGGCTGCTGGACCAAGGCGTCAAACCGCAGCACATCGTCCTGGCCGGCGATTCGGCCGGCGGCAACCTGGCGCTGGCCACCTTGCAGCACCTGAAACAGGCGGGCCTGCCGCTGCCCTGCTGCGCGGCGTTGCTGTCGCCGTTCCTGGACTTCACCCTCAGCGGCGCCAGCGCCCTCACCAACGCCCGCCGCGATCCGGTGTTCACCCACGCGTTCGCCATCGGCATCCGGGGTTTCTACGCCAGCGCCGAACAGCATTCGCTGCCGGCGGTGTCGCCGCTGTTCGGCGACTTCAACGGACTGCCGCCTCTGCTGCTGCAGGTCGGCAGCACCGAGATGCTGCTGGACGACGCCGTGCGCGCCGCCGCCAAGGCCCGCGCGGCCGGCGTGGCGGTGCAGTTGGAGGTCTGGCGGAACCTGCCCCATGTGTTCCAGATGGTTGCCGCGCTGCCGCAGTCCCGCGAGGCCGCACGGCACATCTGCGACTTCATCAGCGTTCATGCCGGTTGGGGTGCCGGCCGTTGAATGGTGCGCCATTCATTTAAATAACGACTGTTGCGCTTAAATGGAAAGCACGGCTACGCTCGGTCGGCCATGTGGCGAACTTATGGAGGAAAGCGCTATGCAAGCGTCTCTTCGCAAGGCGTTCCGGGAAGACGGAGCCGTGCTGATCAAAGGATTCCTGACCCCGCAACAACTGTCCCAATGCCGGGAAGCCTTCGACTGGGCCGTGGACAACCACGGCCCCAACGCCTTCCGGATGTTCAACGACACCGAGCAGCAGGCCCACGTCGACAACGCCAACCCCGTGGCCAAGGCCCGGCTGGAGGCCCTGGTGGCTAGCCTGCCCCTGGGTTGCCTGTTCGCCGATCTGTGGGGCAGCGAGAACGTCTGGTACTTCGCCGAGGAAGTCTTCCTCAAGGCCGGCGGCCACGGCTCGCGCACCCTCTGGCACCAGGACACGTCCTATCTACCGTGGGCCGGCGAGCATTGGGGCAACGCGTGGATCAGCTTCGAGTCCGTGCCCAAGCGCAACGCCCTGGAGATCGTGCGCGGCTCCCACCGCGGGCCGCGTTACGACGGCACCACCTTCCGCGACCCGAACGACCCGACCCAACCGCTGCACGGCGGCGACGCCCTGCCGCGCCTGCCGGACATCGAGGCCCGGCGCAAGCTCGACCCCGACGCCTACGACATCCTGTCCTGGGCCACGGAGCCTGGCGACATCGTCGTGCTGCACCCAGGCTCGCTGCACGGCGGCGCGCCGGTCGATGCGGCGTTCCCGGACCGGCACACCTTCGTGTTCCGTTTCTTCGGCGACGACGCCACGTTCCAGCCGCTGCCGAGCGACAGCGCCTCGGGCTATCCGCCCCAGGGCTCGCTGTTCGCCAACGAGCTGGCCGGCCTGAAAGCGGGCGACCCGTTCCGCCACCCGACCTTCCGCCGCCTCATCTGACCTGACCGTGGAGAGCTGCCATGAGCGAACCGACACCCAAGCGCGAACTGATCAACCCGCCCCACACGCAAGCGTTCTACGACCAGTACCACTTCTCCCAGGCCAACCGCGTCGGCGACATCGTCTGGGTCTCGGGCCAAGTGGGGATCGACGCCAATGCCGTGCCCGGCGACGGCATCGCCCAGCAGTCGTACCTGGCGTTCCAGGCCCTGCGCACGGTGCTTGAGGAGGCCGGCGCGACACTGGCCGACGTGGTGGAACTGATGACCTTCCACACCGACCTGCAAGCCGACATCAAGGCGTTCGCCAAGGTCAAGGACGAGTATTTCCCCGACCGCTACCCGGCATGGAGCGCCCTGGGCATCTCGCAGCTGTCGTTGCCGCAGTTGCGGGTGGAGATCCGCGCCGTGGCCGTGGTCGGCAGCGGCCGCGCCTGACCGGCACGCGTCCCGCAGCCCGGGCGGCTGCGGGACGCACCGGCGCGGATGCTTTCCCCCGGCAAATTTCCTATAGTGCGGGACTGGATCAATTGCGCAACGACCGCGCCCGGAGCTCAGCCATTCCCATGCACGACGCCCCTCGCCCCGACCCCGCCGCCCACCGCCACGCCGACGACGGCCAGCCCGAACCCCGTGCCCGCCGGGGCCGCCCCGTGGGCAACCATGAGGAAAAACGCACCGGCCTGCTCAATGCGGTGGTCTCGGTGATCGCCCGCGAAGGCTACGCCGACACCTCGATGCGCAAGGTCGCGCAGCAGGCCGGCTGCACCACCGGCGCCGTCACCTACTACTTCGCCAACAAGGAAGAAATGGTCACGGCCGCCGCCCGCCACCTGTTCGATCAATTCGACATCCTGCTCGACGGCGGCAACGGCGCGGACATCGGCGCGCTGATCAAGGACTGGCTGAACCTGGCCAAGACCGACGAGGCGGACGCGTGGCTGGCCCTGTTCCAGTTGATGGCCCACGCCCGGCACGAGCCGGCCTTCGCCCGGGTCTTCGAGGAGCGCTACTCGCGCTTTCGGCAGGTGTTCAGTGCGGTGCTGGCCCAAGGGCAGCGCGACGGCAAGATCCGCAACGACGTGGACGCCACCCTGCTTGCCGACCTGCTCAGCGCCATGGGCGACGGCTGGATGATGGCCAAGCCCATCGAGCCCGAACGGTTCACCCCGGCCAGCAAGGACGCCTTGCTGACGACGGTGATGACGCTGCTCGCGCCTGTGGGCTGAACCGGCGGCGGGCCTCCCTGGCGGCCGCCGCTCGCCTCATCGAGCCTGGCCGCCCAACCAGGCGCTGACGGCGTCGATGTCGGCCTCCGACAGCCCCGCCGCCATGGCGTTCATTGCCTGCCCCGGATCCCGGCGGCTGCCCTGCTTGAACCCGTGCAGCTGATCCGCCAGATAGAAGCGTCCCTGCCCGGCGATGCGCGGCGCCAATGGTCCGCCCGCCGCCTCGTTGCCGTGGCAGGCCGCGCACCCCTTGGCGGCGAACACGGTTTTGCCTTGGTCCTGGAGCGCCTTGAGGTTGCCGTCGGGCTCGCCCGGCCCCGGCGGCTGCTCCGCGTAGTAGGCCGCCAGGCGCTTGATCTGCTCGTCGCTCAGGCTCGCCGCCAGCGCTTCCATCGTCGGGCTGTGCCGGTGCCCTTGGGCGAAGGCGCGCAATTGCGCCTCAAGGTACGCCGCCTGCTGACCGGCCAGCGCCGGATACCGGGCATTGGCCGATTGGCCGTTGGCGCCGTGGCACAGCGCGCAGGTGTCCTGCAGCTGCGGCCAGGGCCCGACGCTGGCCTGGTAGTGCGCGTCATGGGCGTCCAGGTTCTGCATGAACCGGTAGCCCTGCCACATCTCGGGGCCGTAGACCCCGGCGAACGCCGCCGCGGACACGGCCGCCAACGCCGTTGCGGTCCAGATGATCCGCTTCATCAGACCGTCCTCCTGCGCTGCGTCAGCGCCTGCAAGGCTTGCAGCGCCGCCCGGCGGCCGGAGCGCACGGCACCGTCCATCGCCCCCGGCCAGACCTCGGCGGTCTCGGTGCCGGACCAGATCAGCCGCCCCACGGACGGCCTCAAGTGCCGGCCCCACTGCGTCCAGAAACCCGGCGGCAGCGGTGCGATGCAGCTCAGCGACCAGGGATCGGCCTTGCCCCAGTCGTGATCGTGAAATTGCCGGGCGCGCAGGGCTTCGTCGCCCAGGGCCCGGGCGTAGATGTCCGACAGGATCGCCTCGGCACGCCCGGCATCGCTCGGCAATTGCCCGGTGCGGACGAACGCGTTGAGCACGCCGATGCGGCCGTCCGGCGGCGAATTGTCGTAGGACCAGATCAACGGCCCCTCCACCTGCACGATCTGCCCGTTGAGGCCCTGGTCGCGCCAGAACGGCCGGTCGTACACATGCACGGTCTTGCGCATCGGCGCGTGGGCCGGCCAGCGACGCTGCAACTGCGCGCGTCCCTCGGGCAGCGGCGGATCGAACTCGATCCGGTTGCACAGCGCCGGGTTGAGCGCAGCGATCACTTGCCGGGCGCGGATGATGCCTTGATCGGTGTGCAGCTCGACGACGTCCCGGTCCCAACCAACGATTTTGCGCACCGGGCACGACAGCCTGACCTTGTCGCCCAACCCTTCAGCCATCTTCAGCGCCAACCGTTGCGAGCCGCCGACGAAGCGGGTTTCCTGGGCGCCGTCCTTGATGCCTTCCAGCGTTTCGAGGCTGCAGCCGGAGGTGTTGATGATCGACAGGTAGTGCAAAAGGCTCACACCGGCCGGCGAACTGCCGAAGCTCAGGCTCACCGACATGTCGAAGCCGATCCGGTCCACCGGACTTGCGCCCTCGCGGTTGAGCCATTCGCCGACGGTCTGCCCGTCGAGGGCGGCCGCGTTCTGTGCCGTCCACGGCTCGGCGGCCGGCACCGCGCGGGACATTGCGTTGAGCTTGCCCACCAGCGCCGCGTTGGAGTTCGGTCCGCCGCTGGCGTCTTCCTGCACGCTGGCGTCACCCAGCAGGTAGACCGTCTTGCCTTGGTAATAGGTGGGGAACGTGTCCACCTCCAGCTGCCGGGCCAGGTCGGCGATGGCCGTCTGCCCCGGCCCGATCCATTGCCCTCCAGCCTCGGACACCACGCCACCGCCCAGGTCATGGTTGTAGGTGCGCCCGCCCACCCGGTCCCGGGCCTCCAGCACCTGGAAGGATTCGCAACCGGCCGCCAGCAAGTCCCGCGCCGCAGTCAGGCCCGCCAGGCCCGCGCCGAGGATCGCCACATCCAATACGTCTTCGGGCGTCGATGGCTGCTGTGCCGCGGCCCGCCCGCTCAAGGCCAGGCCGCCGACCACCGCCGCCGCCGCTCCGAGCGCCTGCAACAGCCGGCGCCGCTGGGTAGCCTCCGGGGGCAATTCGCTGTGTTCTGTGTTCATCGTTGCCTTGTCCTCGGTCGGTTCAGCGGGGTTGCAGCTGGTACGCGGCGCTCTTCGAACGCTCCAGCGCGCAATAGGCGACATGCATCTGCATCAGGCAGAAGGCCCAGGTCACCATGGCCAGGGTGTAGAAGTTCAGGACGACGTTGGTCTCGTCCCCCGGAATCTTGTAGAAGTCGTAGATGCTGGCGATGGCCTGGCCGCTGAGCATGGCCAGCGCCAGGCCGATGGCCGCCCGGTGTTCGCCGACGCTCACCAGCCGGCACACCACCCACACCAGGTACAGCGAGTAGGCGCTCCAGGTGACCAGGTAGAAGTACGGCAGCGGCTTGGCGATGGCGCTGGACAGCACCAGCCCGAACGTGGCCGCCAGGGCGGCGGCGAACAGCAGGACGTCCTTGGTCAGCTGCGGCTTGTAGCCGTGGGTGACGGCCATCATGCCGATCACCGCGATCACCGGGATGCCGAAGCCCCGGGAGAACGCATCGCAGAAGAACGAGATGACATAGGACACCTCCCAGCCCATCAGGAAATACAGCAAGGCGTTGGTCGCGGAAAAGGCCACGACCAGGCACTCAAGCCCCAGCAGCACATTGCGCTTGCGCAGGAACTTGATGCCGTGCACGACGCCGGACAAGACCAGCAGGAACGCGGCAAGACAGATAGCGATGTTTCGAGGATCCATGGCGGCACGCTCGCTTTAGGGTTGTTGGGGTGGTTGGTTGGCTGAAGCCAGGTAATGGGCGATCGCCTTGCGTTCGTCCGCCGACAGCGCGGCGGCCATGGCCTGCATGGCGCCGGTGGGTTCGCGGCGCTGGCCGTCGGCGAACGCGTCGAGCTGCGCCCGCAGGTAGTCGACGCCCTGCCCGGCCAGGCGCGGGAACCCGGCGGCGCCTTGCAGGCTTTGGCCGTGGCAGGCGACGCAGCCGCGAGTGGTCACCAGTTGCTTGCCCGCCTCCTGCAGGCCGGCGTCGGGCCGAAAGCTTGGGTTGTCGGGCGGGCCCTGGCGGGCGAAGTAGTCCGCCAGAGCACGGATGTCCGCGTCACTCAGGGTCTTGGCCAGCGGCTCCATGTTCGGTGCCCGGCGTTGCCCGTCGGCGAACTGCTGCAACTGATGGATCAGGTACGGCGCAGGCTGCCCGGCCAGGCTCGGGTAACGTTGATGCAGCGAGCGGCCGCCGTTGCCGTGGCAGTTGGTGCAGACGTCGGTCAGGTGCGGCCACGGCCCTTCGGCCTCGTAGGCCTGGGTCGAGTCGCCGATGTACTGCTGCAGGTGATAGAGGCCGAGCAGATCCCGGCCGTAGAAAGCGGCAAGCGACGCGACGATGGCCAGCACGCCCAATGCGATGAGTTTTTTCATGTGTGCTCCCTAGCCCTGACGCAACGCGTTGAGTACTTGCAGGGCGCTGCGGTGCCCCGAGCGCACGGCGCCGTCCATGTAGCCGGCCCAGATGTCGGCGGTTTCCGTGCCCGACCAGTAGAGGTTGCCGCAGGTCGGGTGCAGGGACGCGCCATGGGCGCTCCAGAACCCCGGCGGGATCGGCGAGACGCAGGTGATCGTCCACGGGTCGGCGAACCCCCAGTCGTGCTCGCTGTACGACACAGGGTTCAGGGCCTCCTCCCCGAGGCTTTTCGCGTAGGTCTGCGCCAACAGGTCTTTCGCCTCGTTCAGGTCGGAAGGGACTTTGGCGTTGGCGATGAAGGCGTTGATCACGCCGATTTCGCCCCCCGGCGGCGAGTTGTCGTAGGCCCAGAGGATCGGGCCGTTGATTTGCAGGGTGTGGCCGTTCAGGCCCTTGTCGCGCCAGAACGGGCGGCGGTAGACCATCACCGTCTTGCGCGCCGGTGCATGGGCCGGCCAGGCGCTTTGCAGGGATGCGCGCCCGGCGGGCAACGGCGGGTCGAAGGTGAGTTGATGGCACAGCGCCGGATGGATCGCCATGATCACCTTGCGGGCGCGCACCGGGCCCCGGTCGGTGTGCAGCGTGACGACCGGCTGCCCCCAGTCCGAGATCCGCCGCACCGGGCACGACAGGCGCACCTTCGGCCCCAAAGCCTCGGCCATCTTGATCGACAGCGCTTGCGAGCCGCCGACCAGCCGGGTTCCCTGGGCGCTGTCCTTGATCGAGTCGAGCCGCGCATATTCGCACCCGGCGGAATTGATCATCGACAGGTAGTGCAGCAGGCCCATCTTCGCCGGCGGCACGCCGCAGGTCAGCGACAGGCTGACGTCCCAGCCGGAGCGGTCTTCAGGCTTGACGCCCTGCCCGGCCAGCCAGTCGCCCATCGACAGCTTGTCCAGTTCGGCGAGCCGGGAAGAGGTCCACGGCGCCCCGCACGGCACGTCCCGCGACAGTTCGCTGAGCTTGGCCGCCAGGGTTTCGTCGGTGCCGAAGGTGCCTTCCAGGTCGATTTCGACACGCCCGTCGGCCCCGCCGAGAACCACCGTGCGACCTTGGTAATAGCTGGGGAACGTCCCCACCTCCAGTTCCCGGGCCAGATCCGCCACGGCGGTCTGGCCCGGGCCGATCCACTGCCCGCCGGCCTCGGAGACGAAGCCAGAACCCAGGTTGTGATTGAGCGTGCGCCCGCCCACCCGGTCGCGCGCCTCCAGCACGGCGAACGCCTCGCAGCCGGCCCGTTGCAGATCGCGGGCGGCCGTGAGTCCAGCCAGGCCTGCGCCGATGATCGCCACGTCCAGCACGTCGCCGGCACCGCCCTCTGCCGTGTCGGCGGCGTCGGCCAGGCCGATCCTGAGGCCCAGGCCGCCGACGGCCATCGAGGCGCCGGCCAGCTTGAGCAGTTGCCTTCGCGGCAATTCGAACGGACTCCCGGGGGAGTACGGCTTGTCCATGTTCCTACCTCACGCAAGTGGTCTTCTGATGGGGTCGCTCCCTGACGGAGCTTTTCTTTGGGCAAAACGAGGCCCTTGCGCGCGGACACGGCGATCCGCGCGGCAGGGTCAAACGAAGTCTTGGACGGCGGCCCGTGCCGGCGCCGGGCTCAGCAGGCCTTGCGCACCCGTCGGTTGGTGAAGCTGTCCAGTTGATGCGCGGCGCCCAGCGCCAGCGTCATCGCGCACCACTGCAACGGCTCGGGCAGCAGCGACGGCGTCTTGTGGCGCAGGGCGGCCAGCAGCGGGTGCTCGATGCCGCCGATGCGCTCCGCCAGCAGGTGGCCGATGAACGACTGGGTGGCCACGCCATGCCCGGAGCAGCCGGCGGTGTAGTGGATGTTCTCGTGCTTGCCCGTTTCGCCCACCACCGGCAAGGCGTCGAACGCCAGGCTGATGTAGCCGCTCCAGCAGTGCTGGATGTCGAGCCCGCGCAGCGTCGGAAAACGTTCGTGGAGCGCGATGGCCAGTTGTTGGTAGGCGACGTGGTCCGGCTCGTTGGGGGTCTTGCTGCCGTACACGTAACTGATGCGCTTGGTGGTCAGCACCAGAGTGTTGTGGGCGGTCAGGCGGTGGCTTTCCATGGTCAGGTGGGAGGTCATGATCCCTTCGCGGTTCGGCCAGCCCAGCGACGCCAGTTGCGCCGGCGACAGCGGCTGGGTCTCGATGGCCGAGACCTTGATGGGCATGACCTTGTCGCGCAGCAGCCCGAGCTGCGGGGTGTAGGCGTTGGTGGCGAACACCAGGTGCGGCGCGCGGGCGCTGCCTTGCGGCGTCCGGCACTCGACCACTGGGCCTTCGCTGTAGCCCAGCAGCGGCGTGTTTTCGTAGAGCCGCACACCCGCGCGGATCGCCGCGCGGCGCAGGCCCAGGACGTACTTGCCGGGGTTCAGCGTGCCGCCGCCGGGGATGTGGCAGCCGAACAGGAACGCCGGCGGAATGCCCCGCGCCCGCATCTGCGCGTGATCCAGGAACGTCGCCGGCGAACCCAGCGAAACGCCCAGTTCCATGCTCTCGCGCAGGCGCTTTTCCTGGGAAGGATGCACGCCGGCACGGATGATGCCCGAGGGGTTGTAGTCGCAGTCGATGCCGAGGTCGCCCAGCTTTTTTTCGACATAGCCGACGCCCTCGTCGTAGAAGCGGATGATGGATCTGGCCTGCTCGCGGCCGACGCGCTTGAGGAACAGCTCGTACTCCAGCCCCTGGCCGCCGCCGAGGTAACCGGCGTTGCGGCCGCTGGCACCGAAGCCGGCGAATTCCTGTTCGAGGACAATCACTTTCGCGCCCAACGCCGTAAGCTCCAGCGCCGTGCAGAGGCCGGCGAACCCGGCGCCCACCACGATCACATCGGCGCTGTCGTCGCCGGACAGGGACGGCTGGATATCGTCCGGGCGTTCGAGCCAGCCGCCCAGGCTGCGAAAGTGTCCCGGCTCGGCGGCCGACGGGCTGGATGCGTTCCGGCGGGTCATGGACATGGCAAATCTCCTGCTCTGCCTGGTGTTTTTCAGGCCAATCTCGTGGTGCTTCAGGGAGCGGCCGTTCGGGAGAATCAGAGCGCCCCGCCAAAACCATTTGACTTGATCATTTGACCAAGTCACATAAACACTAGCAATCGACATGCCAACCGCCTGCCTTGATGTTCTTTCTTAAGGGAAATCAAACCGTTACGCTGCTCACACCGACAAGCCGTCACTTCACAAAAGCCAGGCTGGACGGGATCGCGCACAGATCCTGTGAATTAAGGAAACAAGTGTTACTTAATTGATGCACCCCTCCTCACCCTCGGTTTGAAGATCAAAAAGGAAAGCGATGAACCTGCAGCGTGAAATCGACCACCTGTTCGACGGCCAGGCATTCGCCCGGCCGCTGTTCTATGCCTGTCCGGGCGGGCTGCGTTTCGAACTCTCCGAAGGCGGCGGGATGATCGAACAGTTTCTGACGGCCCTGCGCAAAGCGACCGAGGTCTGCCGCGATGTCTTCGACGGTGAAGGTTCGCTCACCGTCTGCCTGCGAACCCATTCCCGCGGCAACCCGATGGCGCATCGCCCCACGCTCCTCGCGCTGCGCTCAGCGGGCATCCAGATACCCGCCGTCCGCTCGGTCTGGAGCGAGGTGATCGACGACGAATGGTTTGACGAGACGGTGCCCGAGTACTGGGTCAACGTCGCGTTCGAAGCCCCGTCGGATCTGCTCCAAGCCGTCCTCTGGTGCGCCATGGCCAGCGATTTCGGCGCCATCAGGCCCAAACCCGGTTGCGCCTTTTACCTCTTCAACCTGAACCGGCAAGTCATGGCGTTCCCCTATGACGACAGGGGCATGGACGTGGTCGGCCCCAACAAGGCGCTGCTTTCACAGCTGTACCGCAAGCACCAGGCGTACTTGCTGGACTATGACCGGGATGAGATGGACGCGACCTTCGCTGAATCAAAGGACTCATGAATTGACATGATTGCCTTGGGCAACTATATAGTTGCTCAAGGCAATCATAGGGTCTTACATCATGTCCCCGATCATCGAACGCGCCGAAACCGTCCGCCGCTTCAACCGCTTTTACACCCATCAGATCGGCGTGCTGCAGGAACACCTGCTGCGCAGCGAGTTCTCGCTGACCGAAAGCCGCATCCTCTACGAACTGGGCGCACGGGCCGACCTCACCGGCGCCGACCTCTGCCAGATGCTGGGGCTGAACGCGGGCTACCTGAGCCGGGTCATCGGCGGCTTCGAGAAAAAGGGCCTGATCGACAAGACCCGCTCCGCCACCGACGCCCGGGCCTCGTGCCTCGGGCTCACCGATCAGGGCCGGCAGGTGCTGGCCACCCTGGAGCACGCCTCCCGCGAAGAAGTCATCGCCCTCCTGCAGCGCCTGCCTGAACCCCAGCAGGAGCAACTGATCCAGGCCATGAAGCGGGTACAAAACCTGCTGGGCGACAGCGACCCCTCCTACCTCTTGCGCGACCCCAAGGCCGGCGACATGGGCGCCGTCGTCCAGCAGCAGGCCGAGCTCTACACTCGCGAATACGGCTGGAACAGCGAGTTCGAGGCCTTGGTGGCCGAGATCGTCGCCAAATACCTGCGCGAATTCGACCCCAGCGGCGAGCGCTGCTGGATAGCGGAAAAGGACGGCCGGGTGGTCGGTTCGGTCTTTGTCGTGCGCCATGACGCCACCACGGCCAAGCTGCGGATGCTCTACGTCGATGCCGGCGCCCGTGGCCTGGGGATCGGCCAGCGCCTGGTCGAAGAGACCCTGCGCTTCGCCCGCCAGGCCGGCTATAAGACGATGATGCTGTGGACGGTCGACATCCTCACCGACGCCCGCCGGCTGTACCAGAAGGCCGGCTTCCGGCTGGTCGAAGAGGAGCCGATGCACAGCTTCGGCAAGGCTCTCGTCAGCCAGACCTGGGCGGTGGACCTGTGACGCTGACCGGACCTAAGCAACGGATTCGACCATCAGCGGGTGGAGTTCAGGGGCGGTTCTGTGGTGTCCTGTCGGCAAAGGCCCGCCGTTGCCGGCGGGGCTCACGTCATTCGGCTACTTCACGATGAGGTTCGATTCATGAGCAAAGCGCCCTACGTCCCGCCCAAGGTCTGGAAACACGAGGCTCCGTCCGGCGGCCAGTTCGCCAACATCAACCGCCCGGTGGCCGGGCCGACCCACGACAAGGCCCTGCCGGTGGGCAAGCATCCGCTGCAGCTGTATTCCCTGGCCACGCCCAACGGCGTGAAGGTCACCATCCTGCTCGAAGAACTGCTGGCCCTGGGGCACTCCGGCGCTGAGTACGACGCCTGGCTGATCCGCATCGGCGAGGGCGATCAGTTCTCCAGCGGCTTCGTCGAGGTCAACCCGAACTCGAAGATCCCGGCGCTGCTGGACCGCAGCGTGGAACCGGCCATCCGCGTGTTCGAGTCCGGCTCGATCCTGCTGTACCTGGCGGAGAAGTTCGGCGCCCTGCTCCCCTCCGACCCGGCCGGCCGCACCGAAACCCTGAACTGGCTGTTCTGGCAAATGGGCTCGGCCCCGTACCTGGGCGGCGGCTTCGGCCACTTCTACGCCTATGCGCCGGAGAAGTTCGAGTACCCGATCAACCGCTTCACCATGGAAGCCAAGCGCCAACTGGACGTGCTCGACCGCCGCCTCGGCGAAAGCGCCTACCTGGCCGGCGACACCTACACCATCGCCGATATCGCCGTCTGGCCGTGGTACGGGCAACTGGTGCGCAACAACGTCTACGCCGCCGCCGAGTTCCTCAACGCCCAGCAATACACCCACGTGCTGCGCTGGGCGGAAGAAATCGCCAAGCGGCCGGCGGTGCAACGCGGGATGCGCGTTAACCGCACGCGGGGCGACGAGGCGAGCCAGGTGCCGGAGCGGCATCGGGCTGAGGATTTGGGGTAAGGGTGTGGAGTTTTACTGATGGAACGGCTGGTCAAGCATTGGCTTGACCGGCCGTTTTTTGCTTTAGCGCATTGGCGATTCTTTGTGGGGCTGCGCCTACATTCGTAAAGGGGCAGCTATCGGCCAAAAGCGGACGGTCAATCAGGAGTTGTAACAAAGAGTTGTCCGCCATTTAATGAGTGATCGAACATCAGGTTGATGACCCGAAAATGAGTAAATTGGGTTGCACGTGTGGCCATGTGATTACCGATCAGACCGACGGCTTGCCCTATAAGGCGAGCCTGCTTCGCGACGAGGTGGAAAATGAATTTTGGAATGAGGTGCACCGTGAACTCAAACCTCTGGTAGAGGCGGCGGAGTCCGGAGACAAGGCTGCGATCGCCGATGCATTTGGCGAGTTTTCACCCGGGTTCAGCGCTGCTGACGAGCTGCAAGACCGAATTTCCAGCCTCTACATTCGCCGAATGTCGACTGCCTACGAGTGCCAGAACTGTGGACGCCTTTGGGTGCAAAAAGATGACAGTGAAAGATTTGTTTCCTATGTCCCTGAGGAAGGTGCATATGGCGCAATCCTGGCAGTGGCATCAGTAGCATCTGAAAATCTGAATTAAGCGTTCGCGATGGGTCGGAAGCGGAAAATGCAATAGGCAGCAATCGGCCAAAAGCGGTCCCCAACTAGCAATACGAGAAGCAGCCATCACCTGGATCTTGCCCCTTGCCAACCGGGGCACCGTGCAGATACTGTCAACCTATGAATCAGCTACGTATTGCCTCGACCACCACTACCACGACCGCCCGAGGCGGGTCGTGAGAGGTGTCGTGAGTCAATAATGCACGATCTTCAAAGGCCCGCCAGTGATGGATAGGGCCTTTTCTTTTGCCCTTGTGTCGCTGGCCCAAACGCAAGGAAAAGCACTATGCATGCACTGTTGATTCTCGATATGCAGGTTGGATTGTTTCATGGCCCAGAAAAACCATGGGCTGGTGAGGCGCTGCTAAACACGCTGAATAGTCTGTTGAATAAAGCCCGCAGGGCCGGCGCGCCCATTTTTCTTGCTCGCCATGTGGGGCCGCCCGGCTCACCTATCGAACCAGAAAGCCCGTTGACGCAATTGGTGGAGGAACTGCTGCTGAGGGGCGACGAAGTGATTTTCACAAAAAGCCGGCCTAACGCTTTCGCCATGACTGACCTAGCCGATCGACTAAAGGCTTGTGGTGCTCAAGGCGTGGTTATTGCCGGAATGAAAACCCAGTATTGCGTCGACAGCACCTGCCGCGCCGCACGAGATCTAGGATTCGATGCAGTGCTGATCGCCGATGGTCATACCTGCACCGATACTCCCGCTTTGAAGGCTGAAAGTATCGTCGCTCATCACAATGCAACCCTGGCGGGCCCATTCTGTCGTGTCGTTCACGCTGCGGACTGGCATTTCTGAACGGCATTGATAGATCGGCTCAAGTTCTGGGTCGATCTGTCTGCTTTGGCGGAATAAAGAAAATAAAGAAAATATGGGGCGGATTTATTTTCGGATAATAAATTCGCCCCCTTCTTTCGCTTTTCGCTTTTTTGCTCAAGTAAATAATTCTGCCCATTTTTTTCATTGAGTGAGTATAGTTGAAAAGACCGCTTATAACCTTGCCAATAAAATACAAACTAAAATCTTCACAGATCCGCTTCGGACTCCAGAAGCAGGAACTCTTGATAGCGTTCTTTTGGCCACCCTTCATCGTCTGGCTCTAGGCTAATCGCCCTCTCGAACATTTTAACTGCCTCATCGCGTCTATTGCTTATTTCTCCGAGATATATAGCATAATTAACCATTATCCAGTGATTCTCAGGCTCGCACTCTAGAGCTCTTGCATATAGAGACCCTAGTAGATCATGGTTCTCTTCATGATCTAAGTGATCGCGAATAAAGTTGGCATAGGTGCAGGTAAGCCATCCGCTGTCTGGATGTTCAGCCATCAACTTCTTAAATAGCTGTTCAGCCTCGACGAGATCGCCTCTGACATCAGCTAGAAACCGGGCATAAGTGCCGACATGAACTTGATTCTCAGGACCTAGCCGAATTGATTCTTTGTAGTATTCCTCTGCACGATCGTAATCCTCTGTAGTTGAACTTAAGTGATTGGCGTAATCATTGAGAACACTTGCATTGTGAGGATCTATTTCAATGGCCTTCTTATACTCAATATCAGCCTGCTCATTTTCATCGCAGTCGACTGATAAAAAGAATGCGTAGTTCCCGATTAGGTCTGCACTGTCGGGGAAGTGTCTAAGCCCCTCAAGATAAACACTGCGCCGAGATTCGATATCCGTTTCAGCCTGTGCTTTCATATCCCACGCCCACCAACTCTGATCGGAACGCACAGATTGGCTTAATACCTCTCCGCCTCTCCTCTCGGCAGGTGATCCGTGGATTGAGGTGTCACGAAGTTGAATTGCTTGTTCGCGATAGCGACGTGCACGCTCTAGCCCAAGATCAGCAGTTCGCTCAGCGATCGCAGCGACATCGAAATCAGTGACCAACTGCGCAGCCAATCGCAGCATAAATTGGTCAAACCCAGGAACCTTTACGAGTAAGCCATTATGCTTGTTAAGGACATTTAGAGCCTTCTCAGGTGGCGGGGAGCCTTCTCGGTAACACCATACCATACGCCCAGAAATATCTCCTGGCTCCAGATCCATGAGCATATCCATCAAGCTGCCGTCGTTACCCCCATAACCAACTACAACGGGTGTGAAATATTGGAATAGCCTCTTTAAAGCGAGCTTCCAACCTTTCTCCATTTTTGAAACGCCAGCCGGATCATTTATAGGATTTAGATATAGGTCTCTATGAATCTTAGCTACCAATGGACGGCGCATTTGTGGACGTACAAAACCGGCTAGAGACTCATGCGCCACGACTAATGGTGACTGGTGCGCATGCATCGCAAGTGCATCGGCGACCAAATTGTCGAAATTTGTAGTTACAACAACTTTGTGCCTAGTGTTTTGTATGATCTCAGCCAGTAGAGAATAGCCGAGACTTGGAAGTTTTCCCTCCATGGCGGCCTCTAACTCTGCATACCCTGCTTCCTTGTCGCAGCGAAATCGATGCTCAAAAATTTCAGGGTAAAATTCGCCAGAGTTTTCTATCGTTAATTTTTCATCAATTATCTTCGTCTCGTTGAGCCACTCGCGTAAAGGGCGTTCAACGAGGCACTCCCTCAAATGAATGTCCTCAAGCCATCTTTTAGCTAGCTCTTGTCCAGTGGGAATTCCGGATGTTCGGGAGGCACCAGCCCCTAGAATGAATGCGAACTGTCGATCTTTCATTGTTAGATCAATACGCTTCATGTCATCGAGAACACCATCTAGTGACCATTCCGTAACTAGGTTATCCATGTCCCACCATCCTAAAAGCTACGTCTTCGAACAAAAATTAAGCAACTTTAGCGAAGGCGGTGGCCTTTTGCTAGCCCCAACAGTGCTCTGTTGCGAACATCTCTAGTAAGCTGCTAAGCGCATCCCCTACGCCGCGTGGACATCTTCTAGCCAATCGGTGTCATTCGCGTCGGGTAGCAATGCATGGATAACTGTCCCTAATGAACCACTGCTAATGGCCGACAGCGGTCGCTCCAGAGCGTCCGCTTTTCGCCGTAAGCAGTCGCTCATGAGCGGCAGCTTTAATCAGACCTTCACCTTTTCTCCGGTACGAGAATGCTCCTGCAATCCCACCCCCGTGCTCAGGTGCAGTGACAGCGCCTTCAAAGGATCTCGCACAAAACCTACCCCCATAGCTC